>JACCTJ010000008.1 GCA_013812485.1 Thermoleophilaceae bacterium | reverse complement strand
GGGAACGCGCCCTGGAGAAAGCGGGGCTGCGATCGCATCAGCCGCCGCTCCCGGCCGGGCTCTCGCCCCCCGCGGGCACCACCTCGGCCGCTGCGGAGCCGGTGGCGAGTTGCGCATCTTCGTCCCGGGCGCCTTCGAGCAGCGGCACGGTGACGAATACGTCCCCGTCGCGCTCCTCGACCAGGTAGGGCGCCACGCCGCCGCAGTCGTGGCCGACGGCGCGGCCGGTGGCGAGCTCGAACCGGCGATCGTGCAGCGGGCACGCGACGGTCTCGTCGGCCACGATCCCGTCCGCGAGCGGGCCACCCATGTGGGTGCATGTGTTGTCGAGGGCGAAGAAGCCGTCGCTCGTGCGAAAGACCGCGAGCGGGCGGCCCGCCACCGTGACGGTGCGGCCCTCGTCGAGCGGAACCTCCTCGGCCGCGCACACGCGCAGTCCCTCCGTCGAGATCGTCTCGGTCATCGCTCGCCCTCCGGCGGGGGGCCGACGAGCTCGAGCTCGCGCGCCTCGCCGGGCGAGTCGGCCTCGTCCCCCGCGGCCTTCGCCGGGTCGGGGCCGTGACCGTTCGCTCCGTTTGCTCCCGCCTGCGGCAGGACCACCGAATCGAGGTCGGTGAACTGGCGCTGGTGGTACGGCGCCCGACGCTCGAGCCAGGGGTCGCGGGCCGCCGCTGCCGTCTTGGCGAGCCGGAAGCGCTCGAGCAGGGCGACCTGCTCGGCCTCGTCGAGGACCTGCGCCCGGAGCTCCTCCAGGCCGATGCGCGGGACGAAGTCGTAGGTGCGCTCCTTGAAGCTCGCGTGCTCGCGGTAGTACTGGAGGAACGCGGTCGCCACCCGCTTCGCCTCCTCCGTGGTCGCGACCGTGGCGATCACGTCGCCCTTGCGCACCGACCCGCCCGCAGCGCCCCCGGCGTAGACCTGCCAGCCGCCCTCGATCGCCACGATGCCGATGTCCTTGACCGTGGCCTCGGCGCAGTTGCGCGGGCAACCGGAGACTCCAGACTTGACCTTGGCCGGGGTGTGCAGACCCTCCCATTCGTACTCGAGGTCGACCCCGAGCTGGATCGCGTCGCCGAGGCCGAATCGGCAGAAGTCCGTACCGACGCAGCTCTTGACCTGCCGCACGGCCTTGCCGTAGGCGTGGCCCGAGGGCATTCCGATGTCCTCCCAGATCGCGGGCAGGTCATCCTTCTTCACGCCGAGCAGGTCGATGCGCTGGCCGCCGGTGACCTTGATCATGCGAACGCCGTACCTGTCGGCGGCGTCGGCGATACGCCGGAGCTGGTCGGAGTTGGTGACTCCGCCGCGCATGCGGGGCACGACCGAGAAGGTGCCGTCGTTCTGGATGTTGGCGTGGACGCGGTCGTTGATGTGGCGGGCCGAGCGCTCCTCGCGGTGACGGTTGTCGTTGATCTGGGAAACCAGGTAGGCGAGCGCCGGCTTGCAGAGCCCGCACTCGCGGCCGGTGCCGCACGCCTCGGAGACCTCGCTCACGGCCTCATAGCCGTTCTCCATGATCTGCTCGGCCACGCGCTCGCGGGTCTGCTTACGACAGGGGCAGAGGTAGGCGGGCTCGTCGCTGCCGCCGGCGATGGCCACCAGGTCGGCCACGAGCGGCTTGCACGAGCCGCAGCCGGTGCCGGCCCGGGTGACGCTCATGACTTCCTGCTTCGAGCTCATGCCATCCTCGGTCACAGCGCGCACGATGTCGCCCTTGCAGACGCCGTTGCAGTCGCAGACCTGAGCCTCGTCGGGGAGCTCCTCGGGTCCGGCCTCGGCGACCTCGGCCAGGCGGGCGAGGGGGTCTTCGACGCGCTCGCCGGAGCGCACGGCCTCGAGCAGAGCCTCGGTACCCCGGGTGTCCCCGAGCAGGATCGCCCCCACCATCCTGCCGTCGCGCATGGCGATCTTGCGGTACTCACGCCGCTCGGCCAGGGCGCTGGTGGCACCGCCGTCGCCCTCGACGTCGCCGATCGACACCAGGTCGACCTCGGCCACCTTGAGCTTCGCCCACGGCAGCGAGCCTCGGTACTCGTCGCCGTCGTGGTCGAGGAGCGTGGCGGCGGCGACCTTGGCGTGCTCGTAGATCGGGGCGACGATGCCGTAGACCACGCCGCGGTGCTCGGCGCACTCGCCGAGAGCGACCACGTCGAGCTCAGAGGTGCGCAGCCGGTCGTCCACGAGGATGCCGCGGTTGCAGTCGATGCCGGCGCTCTCGGCCAGCTCCTTCTCGGGGCGGATGCCGATCGACACCGCGACGAGGTCGGCCTCGAGCTCCTCGCCGTCGGCGAAGCGCAGCCCGCGCACCTTGCCGTCCTCGCCGAGGATCTCCTCGGTCTGGCGCTCGAGCGTGACCTCCATGTCGAGCTCCTGCATGGCCGGCAGGAGCATCTGCGCGGCCCCGGCGTCGAGCTGGCGCTCCATCAATCGGTCCATGAGGTGGACGACGGTGACCGGGCAGTCCTGGGCCTGGACCCCGCGCGCGGCCTCGAGCCCGAGCAGACCTCCGCCGATTACCGCCGCTTGCGAGGCGACCGCGGCCGCGGCGCGGATGGCGGTTGTGTCGGTCGGGCCCCGGTAAGCGTAGACGCCCTCGAGATCGATGCCGGGGATCGGGGGCAGCAGCGGCTGCGAGCCGATGGCCAGGGCCAGCTTGTCGTAGCCGAGGGTCTCGCCGTTCGAGAGCTCGAGCTCGCGCCCGGGGAGGTCGATCCGCTCGACCTTGGTGCCCACCAGCACGTCTATCCGGTTGTCCTCGTACCACTCCTCGGGACGGAGCTGGAGGTCGCCGAGCGGGCCGCTCGGCTCGTCGGCTGAGAGCAGGTCGGAGAGGTGCACGCGGTCGTACGGGAGGTGGGGCTCGGCGCACACGAGGGTCACTTGGACGTCGGGATCGCGCTCGCGCAACCGCTCGCACAGGCTCTGGCCGGCGATGCCCCCGCCCACGATGACGATGCGGGCGGGGTCTGAGGAACTCTCTACGCCCGACGGCGCGGCTCCGTTGCTGTTCGTACTCACGCCTCGACCTTGGCAGGCTCGAGTTTCAGTTCCTTGACGTCCGTGTTTCCGGCCGATGAAGCGTTGGCGATCAGCATCTCGACCTCGCCGGTGCACGAGCCGCACCCGGTGGTGGCCTTGGTGGCCTCGGCGACCTTGGGCACCGTCTCGAGCTCGCCTTCTGCGATCGTCGCCACGAGCTCGCCTCGCGTGACCCGGTTGCACGAGCACACGATCGCCTCTTCGTCGTCCTCGTCGTCGGCGCCCGCGTCGGCCCCCGGCTCGAGCAGGGCGGCCGAGACCTCGCTGCCGGTGCGCAGCAGCTCGACGACGCGGCGGGCGAGCTGGGGCTCGTTGACGACGATCGCGCCGGCGAGCCGCGACCCCTCGAGTACGAGCTTGCGGTAGACGCTGCGCCGGGTGTCCGAGACGACGATCTCCTCGCCGTCGGGGCCAGCGGCCTGCGGTCCGCCCACGAACAGGTCGATGCCGGCAATCTTGAGCGTGGTGGCCGTGTCCGCGCCCGCGAACCCGGCTGGCTCGCCAAGCACGCTCGCGCCAGCGACGGCCGCCTGCTCGGCGAGCGGTGCCCACAGCCCGTAGACGGTGCCCCGGTGCTCGGCGCACTCGCCCACCGCCCACACCCCCGGCGCGCTCGTGCGCAGTTCGTCGTCGACGAGGATGCCGCGCCGGACCTCGATCCCGGCCTCGGCGGCCAGCGCGGTCTGGGCCCTGACGCCCGCGGCGACGACCACCAGGTCGGCAGGCAGCTCCTCACCGCCGTTGAGGCGCACCCGGTCGGGGTGGATCTGGGTCACCGAACGACCGGTCAGGCTCGTGAGCCCGAGGCCCTCGAGCTCCCGCGCGAGCATGGCCGCGCCCCCGTGGTCGAGTTGCTGGGCCATGAGGCGATCGGCGGTCTCCACCGCGGTCACCTCGAGACCGCGGCTCAGCAGACCGGCGGCGGCCTCGAGGCCGAGCAGCCCGCCGCCGACGACGACCGCCCGCTCCGCCCGGTCGGCCGCCGCGGCGATGGCCAGGGCGTCGGCGGTCGTCCGGAAGCGGAAGACGTGCGGCAGGTCCCGGCCCTCGATCGGGGGCACGAATGGCCGCGAGCCGGTGGCCACCACGAGCGCGTCGTAGGGGTGGGTCTCTCCGATCTCATCATGGACGACGGAGCGGTCGAGGTCGATCCCGGCGGCGCTCGTCGCGGTGCGCAGGTCTATCCCCGACTCCGCGTACCAGCTGGCGGGCTTGAGCTCGATGTCGCCCAGGTCGGCGGTCCGGGCCAGGACCTTGGAGAGCAGGATGCGGTTGTAGGTCGGATCGGGCTCGGTGCCGAGCATGGTCAGGCGTGCATGTCGGGGAGCGCGCTCGACGATCGCCTCGGCGACGCGCAGGCCGGCCATGCCGGTGCCGACGATGACCACGCGGGGGTTGCTCCGGGGCGCGCGAGCCCCGCGATGGACGCCGTTGGCGGCGCTCACGCCGACCGGGAGGCGATCGGATCCGCCGGGCAGGTGTCCCGCAGGCGGCCCTCGAGCCGCGCGGCCACGTCTGTGCGACCGTCGTCGACAGGTTCGATCCGCACCGCCGCGGCCTTCAGCTCCGGCTGATGGGAGACCGGATCGCTCGCCCCGTGGGTGGCGGCGTTCACCCCACCCGCTCCCGCCGGCGCGTGCAGGGCACCCCAGCCGAACGGCGCGAAGACGACACCGCGCGGGATCGCGTCGACCACCCGGGCCCGCACGGTGGACTGCCCGCGCCGCGAGACGATCCGCACCGGTTCCCCGTCCTCCACCTCCGCCGACGCGGCGTCGAGAGGGTGGATCTCGGCGAAGGGCTCGGGGTCGCTCGCGGTCAGGGCCGGCGACTTACCGGTGCGGGTCATGGTGTGCCAGTGGTTGGCGACCCGCCCCGTGGTCAGTACGAGCGGAAGCTCGCCCCCCGGCTGCTCGGCGAGATCGCGATGCGGCGTGGGCTCGAAGCGAGCGCGACCGTCCGGGGTCGGGTAGCTGTGGTCTTCGTACAGGCGCACGGGGCCGGGGCCCTCGTCCGGACCGGGCCCCGAGGCGTTCGAGAGCGTCCGCGAGGTGGTGGCCGCACCCTCGGCCCGCGACTGCGCCGGCTCTGCGGCGCGGCCGTCGACCGCCGCACGGGCCGGGAACGGCCACTGGATGCCGGGGCTGCGCTCGAGCAGCGCGTGGCTGATCCCGCTCAGGTCGCACACCCGCCCGGCGGTGAGCGCCGCGAACTCGTCGAACACCTCGGCCGCGTCGGCCCAGCCGAAGTGCTCGGGCCAGCCGAGCTCGGCGGCGAGGCGGGCGAAGATGCGCCAGTCGGGGAGGGCCTGCGCCGGGGGGTCGAGCGCGGGGCGCATCAACGCCACCCGCCGCTCCGAGTTCGTCATCGTCCCGGCCTTCTCGGGCCACGAGGCCGCCGGGAGCACGATGTGCGCGAGGGCCGAGGTCTCGGTCGGGTGGTAGGCGTCCTGGACGACCACGAGCTCAGCGCGCTCGAGCGCGGCCCGGGCCCGACTCGCGTCGGGCATCGACACCGCCGGATTGGTAGCGACGATCCAGACCGCCTTGACGCGACCCGCCTCGAGCGCGTCGAAGAGCTCGACGGCCGGCAGGCCGGGCTCGGGGGAGATCCCCGCCAGCTCGGCGGGCAGCTCCCAGTGGCGCTCGACGGCCTCGCGGTCCGCGGCGTGCTCGACGCGGCGGTAGCCGGGCAGCATCTGGCTGAGCCCGCCGGTCTCGCGGCCGCCCATCGCGTTCGGCTGCCCGGTGAGCGACAGCGGGCCGGTGCCGGGGCGGCCGATCTGGCCGGTCGCCAGGCATAGGTTGATCAGCGCGCGGTTCTTGTGGGTGCCCACCGAAGACTGGTTCGCGCCCATCGACCACAGCGCCATCGAACGCCCGGCGGCGAAGCGCCGGGCCGCCGCCGCGATATCGGCCGCCGGGACGCCACAGATCTCCTCGGCCCGGGACGGCGGCCAGCGGCGCGCCTCGGCCACGGTCTCGTCCCAGCCGCTCGTGTGGCGAGCGACGAAGGTGGAGGCCACGAGGCCCTCGGCGTCGATCACGTGGAGCATCGCGTTCAGGAGAGCGAGGTCGGCGCCGGGCCTCACGGGCAGATGGAGGTCGCTGCCCTCGGCGGTCGCGGTTCGTCGCGGGTCCGCGCAGATCACGAACGCTCCCTCCGCCTGACGGTCCCGGATGCGGGCCCAGACGATCGGGTGACACGCCGCGGTGTTCGTCCCGAGCAGGAGTAGGCAGTCGGCGACGTCGAGGTCGGCGTAGGAGGGCGGGGGGCCGTCCGAGCCGAAGGCACCGACGTAGCCCGCCACCGCCGAGGACATGCACAGGCGGGAGTTCGAGTCGACGTTGTTGGTGCCCAGGAAGCCCTTGGCCAGCTTGTTGACGGCGTAGTAGTCCTCCGTGAGCAGCTGGCCCGAGATGTAAAAGGCGATCGCCTCGGGCCCGTGCTCGGCGACGATCTCGAGCAGGCTCGCCGCGGCGGTGCCGATCGCCTCGTCCCAGCCCACCGCGTGGAAGCGACCGTCGCGGCGCAGTCGCATGAGCGGCGCGACGGCGCGGTCGCGCGCGTGCACTGCGGCGGGCAGCTCGAGCGGCTTGCGGCAGGTCCTCCCGCGGTTGACTGGATAGTCGCGGTCGCCCTCGACCGAGGTCAGGCGACCGCGCTCGGTGCGGGCCAGAAGGCCGCAGCCCACGCCGCAGTAGGGACAGACCGTCCGGGTGGCGGCCTCGCCGAGAGACGCGGTCGCGTCGGTTGGAAGCGTGGTCGTCGTCACGAGTCAGACGATCGTCGGTGCGCGAGATTTCCGCGCGGTGGCCGTCGGATGAACGCTCCGTGAACCGCCCGTGACATCTCGGCCCCGGGGCGAAGCCCGCGCCCGCCCTTTTGGACACACGTCGAAGGGCGCGGCAGCGCTCGACCCCTAGGTTCATCTGAGCGATGCCCCTTTCCGAGCCGGACGGCGACTACGTGATGCGAACGGTCCGCGAGCGCGACGTGCGCTTCGTCCGCATGTGGTTCGTCGACGTCATCGGACTGCTGAAGAGCTTCGCTATCCCGGTCTCGGAGCTCGAAGAGGCGCTCGAGGAGGGCGTCGGCATCGACGGCTCGTCGCTGGACGGCGGCGAGCGCGGTGCCGAGCGGGACGCGATCGCCCATCCGGACCCACGGAGCTTCCAGATCCTGCCGTGGCGTCCCGAGTCGCTCGTGGCGCGGATGTTCTGCGACGTCCGGCTACCCGGCGGCGAGCCCTTCCCCAGCGACTGCCGCTTCGCGTTGCGGCGTACGCTCGAGCGCGCCGCCGAGCTGGGGTTCGCCTTCCAGGTTGGGCCGGAGATCGAGTTCTTCCTGTTCTCGGCCGGGGAGGAGGGCGTGCCGAAGCCCCTCGACGACGGCGCCTACTTTGACCTGACCAGTCTCGACACCTCGAGTGACTTCCGCCGCCGCACGATCGAGCACCTCGAGCAGATGTCGATCCCGGTCAAGGCCTCACACCACGAGGTCGCGCCCTCGCAGCACGAGATCGACCTCGGGCATACCGATGCCCTCTCGACCGCCGACGCCATCACCACCTTTCGGCTCGCGGTCCGCGAGGTCGCGCGCGAGCTCGGCGTCTTCGCAAGCTTCATGCCCAAGCCCCTCCAAGAGCAGGCAGGCTCGGGCATGCACCTTCATCTGTCGCTGTTCCGCGAGGGACAGAACGCGTTCTACGCCGAGGACGCGCCGCTGTCGAAGACCGGTCGGGCCTTCCTCGCGGGCGTGCTCGCCCATGCCGGCGCCCTGACCGCCGTCACCAACCAATGGGTCAACTCCTACAAGCGCCTGGCCTCGGGCTTCGAGGCGCCCAGCACGATCTCCTGGACACGCGCGAGCGACGGCGCGCTCGTGCGGGTGCCATCGAACCGACCGCGCAAGGAGGGCGCCGCCCGCATCGAGCTGCGCTCGCCGGACCCGGCCTGCAACCCCTACCTCGCGCTGACGCTTCTGCTCGCCGCGGGGCTCGAGGGGGTCGAGCGCGAGCTCGAGCCGCCGTCCGAGCTCGCCAGCGATGGTTCGCCGCCGCCGGCCGACCTTCCGCGCGACCTGCGCGAGGCGACCGATCTGCTCGCTTCCTCCGAGCTGGCGCGCGAGGCGCTCGGCGACGATCTCCTCGAAGTCTACCTGCGCTCGCGCCGGTCCGAGTGGGACGCCCACCAGGCGGAGATCACCGAGTTCGAGCGCAAGCGGCTCCTGCGGGCGCTGTGATGGCCGACGTGTGGGTCTACGCGCCGGACGAGGCCTCTGCGAGCGAGATGGGCCGAGCCCTGGCCCGGCTCGGCTTCACGCCGCACCGTGCTCCCGAGGGACGCGGCACGGATCCGCCCGGCCAGCGACCCGGTCTCGCCGTCCTCGTGGGAGGACCGGGCGAGCCGGCGCCGCTCGAGGCCTGGGAACGGGTGCGCGACCAGCACGACCTGGGCGACGTCCCGGTGATCTTCACCGTCGACAGCGGTGGCCTCGAAGCCAGCGATCCGCTGCTCGAGGCCCATGAGGTGATCGTGCGGCCGTTCTCGCCGGTGGAGCTCGAGGTGCGAGTGGCCCGGGCCCGAGGCCGGGCCAACGGCGTCGAGGCGGGAGACATCGTGCGAGCTGGATCGCTCGAGCTCAACCTCGCCACCTACCAGGCGGCGATCGAGGGCGAGCCGATCGACTTCACCTACATGGAGTACGAGCTGCTCAAGTTCCTGATGACGAACCCCAACCGCGTGTTCCCGCGCGAGTCGCTGCTGAACGCCGTGTGGGGCTACGACTACTACGGGGGCGCTCGCACGGTCGACGTCCACGTGCGTCGCGTCCGCGCCAAGCTCGGCGAGAAGTATGCCTCGCGGCTGGTGACGATCCGTAGCGTCGGCTACCGCTTCGAGCGCTGAAGGCGCGCGGCCGCCCGCGTCACACGCCGGAAATCGGCCCGTGACCCAACGGTGCCCTTCGCGTCACGGACCGGACACTCCGCTCGCCTAGCGTCGCTCGGACCTTGAGCGACACAGGAGGAAGCGGACCGTGAGCAGGTGGATAAGCGACTGGAAACCCGACGACGAGACGTTCTGGCGGGAGCGCGGCAGCGCGATCGCCCGGCGCAACCTCACCTTTTCGATCTTCGCCGAGTTCCTCGGCTTCTCGGTGTGGCTGCTGTGGAGCATCGTCGCCGCGAACCTCAACGACGCCGGATTCGACTACACGGTCGGACAGCTCTTCTGGCTGGTCTCGGTGCCGGCGCTGGTCGGCGCGACGCTGCGCTTTCCCTACACCTTCGCGGTGGCGCGCTTCGGCGGTCGCAACTGGACGGTGGTCAGCGCCCTGCTCCTGCTCATCCCGGTCGTCCTGCTGGTCGTCATGGTCGGCGACCCCGGCACGCCCTACGGCCTGATGCTGCTCGCCGCGGCGACCGCCGGCTTCGGCGGCGGCAACTTCGCCTCGAGCATGGTCAACATTTCGTACTTCTACCCGGACGACCGAAAGGGCTTCCCGCTGGCGCTCAACGCCGCGGGCGGCAACATCGGCGTGGCGGTGGTGCAGGCCTTCGTACCGCTCGTGATCACCGTGGCGATCGTCGGCGGTCAGGCCGGTGGAGGCCCATTCCTGGTGAACGCAGGACTCCTCTGGATCCCGCTGATCCTGCTCGCCGCGGGCTGCGCCTGGTTCTTCATGAACAACCTCAAGGTCTCGACCTCGGAGTTTCGGGAGCAGCTGAGCGT
>JACCTJ010000368.1 GCA_013812485.1 Thermoleophilaceae bacterium | reverse complement strand
CGGGGTCGTCGAAGCCTTGGGCCTGGCCCCACCACCAGCGGCGGGGAAAGCCGGCGCCCCAGTTCTTCTCGGCGTACGCTGTGGCACCGCCAAGGTCGACGGTGCGGTCGCCGAGGACGGCGTGACCCTCGAGGCGCGCGCCGAGGAGGTGGGGATGCCAGTATTGCCCGAGGCCGGGGACGGCCTGGGCGGGACCAAGGCCGCCGAAGGCGCGGTGCGGCCAAAGAGTGGGGTCGTGGACGCGAAGGGACAGATGGGCGTCGGTGGCGAGGTGAGCCGTCACGTGGTCCCCGGCGGCTTGGAGCATCGTGCCTGCGGAGACACCCAGGTCGGAGAGGGTGGCGGTCGCCGAGCGCGGCATCGACTGCCGGAGGAAGCCACCGGGGTGCGCCGCCAGCGCCACGACCGCCCAGTTGCCGCCCGGCGCACTGCTGACGCCGCACAGGGCGACGATGACCTGGCCCGACCAGGGGTCGGTCACCCGCCAGTAGTAGCCCTCCATCTCGATGCCGTGGGCGCCGCGAGGGTCGCGGAAGGGAAGAGTGGCGCCGGTCGCGCGGTAGGCGGCAAGGCATCGTGACAAGCCGGGCGTAGGCACGAGACGAGGGTAGGGGCGTCCGGACTCGCGCCCGAGACCCATGAGTTTGCGACGCTGCGGGGGATCCAGACGAAAGGTCCTTGTTGCATTAAGCGCGTCGAACGCCTACGATCAGAGCCGTGCCTGGCTGACGTTAGAACACGACCGAGCTTGCTAGCCATCTTCGACTGCTCGCCGGTGGCGATCGGCGAGCCGAAGGATTCCGCGCGCGCCCGACGCCGACCCGGCTGGGCGGTGGCGCGCGAGCGCCTCCCCGTGGGCCTCCTACGACATTGGAAACACCGCGAAGGGAGAGCACCCATGAAACGCCACAACATCGAGTTCCTCTGGGCGTGGTTCGACGCCCTGCGCCGCCGCGACACTGAAGCGATGGCCGCCGCGCTCGGCCCCGACGTCGTCTGGCAGGGGATCCACGCAGGGCTGATCTGCAACGGCCCCGAGGAGGTCGTCGCGGGGTTCGTCTCCGGGTACGACGCCAACCAGGAGATCGACTCGCTCGAGCTGCTGGGAGGCGAGCGCCACATCGTGCTCGGCGTGCGCGCTCCCGATCTCGGCGAGATCGACAGCCGCGAGATCGGCGGCGAGATGTACAACGTCTTCACGATCGAGGAAGAGAAGATCACCCGGATCGAGGACTACCTCCGGCGCGACGAGGCGCTCGCCGCAGCCGGCCTCACCTAAGGCGGCGGTCAGGCGGACGAGTTCTCGGCGAGCCACGCGAGCGCCTGCTCGGCGGCTTGGTCGGGAGGGAAGACCGGGTACAGAGCCGCTTCGACCCTTCGCTGAGAGACGACAAGGGTGACGCGCTTGAGGTACGTCTGGCTGTGGAACTCGAGCGTCGGGAGGCCCAACGAAGCCGCGAGCTGCAGCTGCTCGTCCGACAGCAGCGGATACGGGAGCCGCCAGCGCTCTACGGCATCGCGCTGCTGCCACCCGGGCTGTCCGGAGAGCCCGAGAACATCGACCCGCGCCGATCGGAAGGAGTGGAGCCGATCTCGAAAGCCGCACGCCTCGGCCGTGCACCCGCGCGCCCCCGGTATGGCGGTCCACTCCTCGAGCAGGGAGCCGTCGATCCCGCCGATGCTCGGAAGGACGAACACGACGGTTAACGCCACCAGGTCACTCAGCGCGACGCATCCGCCTTCGGTCGAGGGCAGCTCGATCGCTGGTAGCTGCACCCCCGGCAGGTGAGCCGCGGCGCCGTCGTTGTGCGGTGGCGTCAGCTCCTCGATCGGCGGCAGCTCGCTCACGACCTTCAGCGCGCGGCCTCCATGCACTTCACCCCGTCGGGCCCGACGGTGGCCGCGTGCTCGGTACCCGGATCGACCTCCATACGGTCGCCCGGCTCGAGCTCCAAGTCTTCCTGATTGGTGTGGAAGACGATGCTGCCGGACAAGCAGTAGAGCACCTTGTGGTAGCTGTGCGAGTGCCACCCGTACTCGTAGGCGGGACCGTTGCCCCATTCGTGGGGACGGAGGTCCTCCTCCTCGAACCTCGTCCTGATCTCCTCGGGCCCCGCCGGCCCGCCGCTTGCCTTCTCCACTCGAGCGCCCACGGCCCGCCTCCTTCATCGATTGGACACGACTATGGCGCCCCCACACGGAAGGCCTGGGCTGGATGCCTCGAGTCCGTGGCTTCACCGGCATGGCGGCTAGGATGGCGCGATGGACACGGTACCGGCAGCCTGGACAGCCGCTCCCGGGGCAGACAGAGAAAAGCTCGGGGACGTGGTTGGCCGGCTCGCCGAGCGGCTCGGGATCGACACCCCGGAGGTCAAGGGCGGCTTCGTGCTCCTGCCGGCCGACTACCCGCGCGTGGCCCGGGCTCTCGACGAGGTCGAGCCTGGCTGGCGTGACGAGTCGCTGCTGATTCCGCCCGAGGCCTAGCTCCGAGGTCGGCCACTCGCTCGATCGCCTCTTCGCACAGCGCGGGCTACCGGCAAGGATCGGGTATAACGAGGCCTCCCAAGGTCAAGGGAGATGGTCCATGAAGGTCTACTATCCGGCGCCCAAGACGAGCGTCGAGACGATCAGACAGTACGGGGAGCTCGCCGATCGCGGTGGTGATGCTGAGGTCGCCGCCCAGGCATGGACGAGCGCCGGGTTCGACGACGCGATGACCGGCAGGTGGCTCGCGGCGCGCTGCTTCGACCCCCAAGCGGCGCGCGCGTTGGCCGACCTGGAGGTCAAGCCTGAGCAGGCGGCCGTGCGCACGCGCGATGGGGGCGGTGACTACCTCGACACGGTCGCCTATAAGGTCGCCAACGGGGACCTGACCGCTCGCGGGGGCCACGCCCGGAGCATGTCAAGCCGATGAGTGCGAGGCGTCGGTGGCGGCGCCCAGGAGGGTCTAAGCGAAACCCTGCGCGCTCATGCTCGGAGCTGACACGATGCGATCCATGTTCGGTGTCGAAGACCGCGACCGGGCGCACGATCGCGTGCTGGAGATGGCTTCGACTGATTCACGGGTCGTTGCGGGGGCCGTCCTCGGGTCGCTTGCGCTTGGCGAGGGCGATCGGTGGTCGGATCTTGACCTGATGTTCGCCATAGCGGATGGCGTGCCAGTAGCTGACGTGCTGGCCGACTGGACACGGAGTCTGGCTGACGACCTCCACGCAGTTCACCTGTTCGACCTACCGGCCGCGGCCACGATCTACCGCGTATTCGTGCTCCCCGGGTGCCTGCAATTAGACCTCTCGTTCACTCCGGCGGCAGAATTTGGGGCCGCAGGACCAAAGTTCAGGCTCCTGTTCGGCAGCGCCGTCGACAAGCCGTACGGTCGATCTCCCGCGCCGGAGGAGCTGTTCGGCCTCGCGGTGCACCACGCGCTGCGTGCGCGATTCTGCATCGAGCGTGGCCGCTATTGGCAAGCGGAATACTGGATCAGCGGCGTCCGCGATTACGCGCTGAGCCTTGCTTGCCGCCGCCGAGAGCTTCCTGCGCACCACGGGAGGGGCTTCGATGACCTACCCGCCGAGGTACTCGACGGTTTCAACGATGCGCTGGTGCGGTCGCCGGATCGAGAGGAGCTGCTTCGCGCACTCTCCAGCGCCATCGCTGGTCTGCAGCGGGAAAACGCTGAGGTTCAAGACCTAGCAGGGATGGTGGAACCTCAGTTGCGCGAGCTTATGGCCGCAGGGAGTTAGACCGTTACGCCGCGAGCGACGCGGCCCGCGCTCGGACCAAAGCGCAAGAGAGCTTGGTGAGGATCGTCAGATCGGCATGGAGTCGCACCCGCTCGATGTGGCGGACGCGTAGCGGATCAAGGGCCCATTGGTGCTGAGGCGGCCGAACTCGCGCTCGACTGCCCCGCGCTGCTTGTAGACCCTCCGGAAGCTCGGCGTCTCCAGGGGGATCAGCGGGCGCAGCCCGTCCGCCTTGATCCAGCGAGACGCGGGCGTGCACTCGCCGGTCGGGCAGCGCCACTTGGTCGCCTCGCGCTTGTAGTAGGCATCGGCTAGGTCAGGTCACACTTGTCGCCGGCGGGTCTGTCAACTGACGTCTGTCGCGTCATAGACGTCGATGGCCGGTGCTGACATCACGTGGTCAGCCATTTCACGCTTGAGGACAGCAAGACGGTCGTCGTCATCCGCGGTACGCCTTTCCTTGCGCGCCAGCTCGATGAACTCGTCCGTCACGTATCCCTCGCGGACGACGAGGGTGACCGCGCGGTCTCGGTAGCCGAGCCGGAAGACGAACCGCTCGAGTGTCCGACCGCGCTCGGGGCGTCCAAGTGCCGGGTCGACGACGTAGCGATCCTCCGTCACGGCGCGTGTGACCAGCTCGAAGGCATCGCGCGCGCCCGGGCCGCCGAACGCGGTCCGAACCGTGATCTCACGTCGCTCCGGCAAGCCATCGGGTTCGACCAACGGCAACGCGCGTTCCAGGACCTTGAACGCGTGTGCGACCCCGCCCGGCGAGCCCGGCCCGTGGTAGCTCATCATGTCGTCGAACGAGAAGGCGATGGAGCGTCCCTGGTCGACTATCACGATCGTGCTGCTCATCTGGCCTCCCGTTCATGTCCTCCTCGCTGAAGAGCTGAGGTGCAGGCCGCATCCTGACGACCTGCGGCGCGTCCTCCCGACCGTAGCGACCCGGCCGAGACGGCGCTCCTCGTCTTCGCCCAGCGCATCGGGCTGACGCTCGATGAGATCCGGGCCGAGCTCGCCAAGTTGCCTCCGTATCGCGCGCCGACCCGCCGCGACTGGTCGCGCCTCTCGCAGGGGTGGACCTCGCGGATCGACCATCGAATCGCCGAGCTCCAGCGCCTCAAGGTCGGCCTGACCGAGTGCATCGGCTGCGGCTGCCTCTCGCTCGATGGCTGCCGTCTCGCGAACCCCGACGACCGCGCCGGCGCCGGGGGCCCCGGACCGCGCTACTGGATCGGCGACCGCCCGCTCGGCGGCTGAGCCCAGCAGACGCGGAGCCCCCGGCCTGCACGGGCGCCCCTTTGCGCATCGCGGGAAGCGGCCCTACGCTCGCGGCCATAATATGGCGCGATGGCACTGGTCAGGCTGCGCGGGCCGTTGAAGAAGCTCGCCGACGGCCGCTCGGAGCACCCGATCGCGGGCGGCACGGTGTGCGAGCTCCTGCGCGAGCTCGAGCGCGAGCATCCGGCGGTGGACGGTTGGATCCTCGACGAGCGCGGGGTCATCCGCCGGCATATCAACGTGTTCGTGAACGGTGAATGCGTGAGGGAGGACGCGCCGGTCTCCTCGGAGGACCGGATCGACGTCCTTCCGGCGATCTCAGGAGGATGATGAGCTCGTGACGGAGCTGCTCGTGGGAACCAAGAAGGGGCTGTTCGTGCTCGAGGGCGAGCCGGGCGCCGAGTTCGACGTGACGGCACGGGCGTTCGCCGGCGAGCCGGTCGAGTACGCGATGCGCGACCCTCGCACGGGGCGTGTGCTGGCGTCGGTGACCTCGGCGTTCTACGGACCGAAGATCTGGTACACGGACGACCCGGCCGGCGAGTGGGAGCAGGCAGGGGGCGTCGCGCTGCCCGAGGGCGGCGAGGCGGCGCTCGAGCGCATCTGGACGATCG
>JACCTJ010000336.1 GCA_013812485.1 Thermoleophilaceae bacterium | reverse complement strand
GCCCCGGCGGCGGCGGCGGAGGCGGCGAGAAAGCGCCGGCGCGTGAGCGCGCGGGGCCGGCCGGCTGGACGAGGCGACGACATGGCGCCGCAAGGCTAGAGAGCGCTCGCCTTCGGCGGGTCGGATGGTTGATTCCACGGGTGCGTGCGTCATCCGGCCGGGTAGGGTCATGGACTCAATCGTCTAGGGTGACCGCGTGGCCGACCCCGCACCGCTGCACCCGGCCGAGAACCGCGGCTATCGCGAGCTCTACGCGGCCTCGCGCGGCCTTGCTCGTCACTGGTCGCGCCTCGGTGCGCGGGTGCCGGATCCGGCCGTGCGCGAGGCGCTCGGCGGCGGCGTCGCGGCCGCGCGTCGCCTGCTCGGTGAGCTCCCGGCGATCACGGTCGAGAAGGACCTCCACGGCGGCCCGGCCGCCCTCGGCCTGGGTGGCCGCCTGGCCGACTTCCACAACCTGGCCGCGGACCGCTTCCTCGAGCGCAACCAGGCGGTGCGGTTGGCCGCTCTCGAAGCGCGCCATACGCGCATCCTCCTCTCGTACCTGGCGGCCGTGGGCGACGCTCGGGGCGCGTCCGAACGCGCGAGCTTCTGCCGTCGCTGGGAGGGCGAGCTCCGGTCGGCTTCCGAAGCCGTCGAGACGTCGGCCGCGGGCCTCGGCGCCGACCCCGACGCCGCGCTCGAGCCGGTCGACGACTCTGCCGCCGGCCGGGTCGCACAGCGAGTCGCGGTCGGGATCGGCGCACTCGGCGAATGGATCGACCGCCGGACGGCGCACCGAAGCTAGCGGTCTCGGAGGGGCGGGGTCGGCCGGCCGCGGCGCGCGGCGGACGCCTCAGCGAGGCTTGAGCTCGCGCTCGACCGCTTCGAGCACGCCGCGACGGTTCTTGTGGGTCACCTCGTAGAGGCGCACGGCGAGCAGCGCCTCGTCGCGCTCGGCGGGGAAGCGGTCTGAGATCTCCGGAACGGTCATCCGCCCGTAGCCCTGCCACGGCTCCTCGACGGGCACCTCCGGCGCTTCAAGCACCTCGGGCATGCCGTCTCGCGCCCCATCCTCCGCGGGTGGCCCCCGAGGAGCATCGGGATCGGCGGTCTCCGCGGAGGCGTCCTCGTCGCCGCCCGGCTCCGCCACCGGAAAGGGCGCCCGCTGCGAGCGTCTCCGAGGAGCGCCGTTGCCGTCCCCCGTGGCCTCGACATCGTCCTTCCCGCTGCGATCGCTCCACACCGTCCCCGCCACCGGCAGGTCGCGCTCGTCGCCGAGCTCGTCGAGCGCCTCCTGCATGGCCGCGGTGACCGCCTCGTAGATCTCGTCGTGGTCGGGCTCCGCGCCGAAGCGCTCGCGCACGTCGATGGCCGGGAGTACCTTGATCGTCACCTGCGAGGGCAGCGGGAGTCGGGGGGGCAGATCCATGATGCTCAGCCCGAAGGGCGGCCCGAAGGCGATCGGCAGGACCTTGATCCGCAGGAGGCGGTCGAGCTGGAGCAGCCGGGCTAGACGCTGGCCCCGGGTCACGAAGAGGGCGCTCTCCTGGCCTCCGATCGAGACCACGGGGACGATCGGCACGTCCTGCGACAGGGCGAGCGACACGAAGCCCTTGCGCCCGCCGAACTCGATCTGCTCGGAGTGCCACGAGGGACGGAAGCTCTCGTAGTCGCCGCCGGGATAGACGAGCACGGCGGCGCCGGCCTCGAGCGCCTGCTCGGCGTAATCGTGCGAGGCGGGAACCGTCCCGTAGCCGCGCAGCAGCGCCGACAGGCCCGGGAACTTGACCGCGAGATCGTGCGCGAGCTGATGAAAGCGCCGGTCGGGCCCGAAGTAGCGGTAGAAGGCGAACGCGAAGACGAAGGTGTCGATGATCATCGTCCCGCCGGAGTGGTTGCCCACGAGCAGGACCGGGCCTTCGGACGGGATGTGCTCGAGCCCGCGCACCTTGGGCCGGAAGAGGACGCTCGCCAGCTGGCGGTTGCCCGGGAGGGTCGCGCGGATGAAGTCCGGGTCGCGCTCGGAGAGCGGGTCGCTCCCGCGCCTGCGGACGAGGTCCCCGGCCACGGCCAGCGTGTTCGCGCGAGCCCCACCGATCCCCTTGCCGAGCGCCCCGATCCCGCGTCCGGCGAGACCGAGAGGCCAGCTGATCAGCCCCATCGCCCGGTCATCCGTGCCTGGCCGTGAGGCGTCGCTGCCGCCATCGACGCGACCCTACATCACCGATCGAGGTCACATGAGCCGGTGATACGTGTGGAGTGCGCCGACCCCGCGTCACCCGCCCGGCGGCCCGCCGAGCACCAGGACGTCCACGAGCAGGAAGACGGCGAGAGCGGTGACGACCACGGCGAAGGCCCGTCCGAGCTGCCGCTCCGGCAGGCGGCGCCCCAGCATCGTCCCGGCCAGGGCGCCCACGG
>JACCTJ010000314.1 GCA_013812485.1 Thermoleophilaceae bacterium | reverse complement strand
GGCTCGCACCTCCTGCGCCTGGCGGGGGCCGAGCACTTCCCGGCGCGTCTGAGAGCTCCCCTTGCCCTGGGTCCCGAGCTTGCCGAGGACGGCATCCCGGAGCTCAGAGCACGCCTCGAGGGCGAGCTCCCGGGCGTGGCGATGGTCCCGATGTGGCTGCGGGGGCGCGCGTTGGGGCTCCTGCTCGCCCTGCGGGTGCCTGAGGAGCGGCTGCTCGAGCTCGCACGCCAAGCGGCCGCGGCGATCGAGCTTGCCGGCGGCTACACGGACGTCATCGACGGCGCCCGCCGGCGAAAGGAGATGAATCCCGCGGCGGAGATCCAGCAGAGCCTGCTGCCCCCCCGGATCAGCCGCCTGGGCGCCGGCGGGATCGGTGGCAGCGTGCTCCCGAGCTATGACGTCGGTGGCGACTGGTTCGACTACGTCGAGAATCGCGACGGTGCCTGGATCGCCATCGCCGACGCGGCTGGCAAGGGCCCCGTGGCGGGCGGCCTGGGCAGCGTGGCGCTGGCCGCCCTCCGCGCGGCACGGCGGAACGAGAGCAACCTCGAGGAGGCGGCGCAGACGATCCACGAGACCATCTACGCCATGGAGATGCCAGAGTTCTTCGTGACCGCCGTGCTAGCCCGCTGGGAAGCTGTGTACTCGGTCTTCAGCTGGGTCAACTGCGGCCACCCCCCGCCGCTCCTTGCCCGTCCCGACGGGACGGTCGAGGAGCTCTCGAGCCAGCCCGCCCTTCCTCTCGGGCTGGCCGACCGCGAGCGACGCTTCCGGCGAAGCCAGCGCCGGCTCGAGGCAGGCGACCGGGTCGTCCTCTATTCCGACGGGATCTCGATGCGGCCGACGCCGGAAGGGCGCTTCGGCCGCGAGGGCATCGCCCAGGCGATGAAGAGCGAGCCCCGAGCGTCGGCCACGGCCACCGCACGCGCGATCCAGGAGGCGGTGGTGAACGCCTCGCCCGAGCCCCTCCGCGACGACGCGGCCGTCATCGTGCTGGCGCCATTCCCCCCGGATTGAGTCCCCACCGAGTCGCTCGCCGTCATCACGTGTTCTCCCGTCGCCGGCGGCTTACTTGCCGGCGCCCTCGTCGAGCGCCGCGTAGAGGCGCCCGGGGCCTCGATGCGGCTGATCACGAGCTAAAGGAGGCGACCCCGATTACTCGCTCCCATGATTAGTTCGCACCCTCGCCCCTGAGCGCTAGTCCTCTCTGACCGTCGGCGGGGCGTTCTCGACCGCAGCCGAGGGCTCGACGGCGCCACCCGAGCCTGAGGTCGTCGAACTGCCGCCCGCTGCCGGTCCCGAGCCGTTCGACGAGCCTGAGACGAGCCCGATCACCCTCTGGCGCAGGCCCTCGTTGAGGACAACTGCTCCGGCTCCGCCGATCGCCATGACCGGCAGGATCGCGCGTACGCCGATACGCCGCCGGCGCCGGACCTTGGCCCCGCGAATGGCGGCGACGGCCTCTTGGAAGGCTACGAGCGCCCGCCCAAAGTCCCGCCGCGCCCTGCGGTCCGCAACGAGGTCGTCCGCTCCCTTGCCGCGTCGCGATACACGGCCGTAGGCGGCTCGGGCCGAGCCGACACCGGTCCGGACGCGCTCGTGGACCCGCTCGTTGTGCAGCACCGCCTGCAGGTAGGCGTTCCGCTTCGCCGCCCGAGCGCCGAGCTTGACTCCCCGCCGTCCGGCCGCACGCTTTCCGGGCATCGCCCTCGCCGCCTTCAAGCCGCCTTTCGCGGCCTTTCGCTTGACAGCCATTTGGCCTCTTCCTCCCGTCGGGAACCTTCACTCGGGGTTACCCCCTCGGGGCGAGCCCACTCACGCACGCCGGCGCTCGCGTCAGGAAGCCGGCGCGTAGGTCCGCTCGACCTCGGGTATGTTCCGGACCATGCAAAGCCTTCCCTCCGCCCTCGCCTTCCCGATCATCTTGGGCGCTGGGATCCTCGGCCAGAAGCTGGCGGCCAAGCTCTGGAACCAGGTTTTCGACGAGGATCCGCCCGACACCAGCCAAGAGGATGTGCGCTTGGTGCCGCTGCTCGGCGCCGCGGTCATCGAGGGGACGATGTACAAGCTGCTGCGCATGCTTGCCGACCGAGCGTTGCGGCAAGGCGTGCTGAAGTTGTCGGGCACCTGGCCGGGCCCGACCGGCGCGGGCGAGTAGAACCTCCGGGGGCCGTCGCGCCCCTGGGCCGTCGGCGCTAGGCCCGCGCTCCGTGGTGCGGGGGTGAGCCGCTTCGGGGAGGAGCTCAGGCCCACGTAGGGCGAGCTGACCACCGCTACATCTCCCGAGCAACCAGCCTTCTAGTTAGTTAGGAAGAGTCCGCGAAGGCATCTGCCGCGGCGGTGGGGGGACGGGGTCTGCGCCTTCTGCTGAACTCACAGCGTCCTTGTGCCTGCTCGGGTGAGGTTTGGCGGACCTTTTCGCGCACCTCCGCCGGCTTGACTCTGCGGATGGCCCCGAGGCGACACGCTACGCAGACGTTTCGACAGCGAGACCGCGAGGACCGCAGTCGCCTGGGTGAGTGGGCGCCGCTCTTCGGGCTCCTGCCGCTGCGCCTCGCGCGCGCGGCGAAGCGACAACGTCGGCGTTGAGCTGGGTTTAGGCGCCCGCGAGCGGGAGAGGAGGTCGGGAGCCGCCGACCAGCAGAGGAGCCTTCCCGTGCCCGACATCCGCTACTGGACCCAGCTCGCCACCGAGCAGTTTGTCCCCACCAGCATCGT
>JACCTJ010000301.1 GCA_013812485.1 Thermoleophilaceae bacterium | reverse complement strand
CATGAGAGCTCCCTTTCGGTGTGTGGCCCCGGTCCGTTGTGGGGCGGTCGCCAGCGCCCGAGCGCGGGTCTTGGCGCGATCGAGCCCAAGGCCGTCGAGGGACGGACGTTCCGAGCGCAGCCAGTCGGCCACGGCAAGCAGGTCGTGCGGGAGAGGGCGTTCGCCTCGATCGCTCATCACCCCCTGATACGAATGAGCCGCCCGGTTCCTGACCGCGGCGGTGAAAAAAATGCGCGACGCCGACTTCGAGCGCCTCTATAGCGAGCATGCGGAGTCGCTCTTCGCCTTCCTCGCCTACCGGACGGGGGACCGGGTCCGCGCCGAGGACGTCCTCAGCGACACGTTCGAGCGCGTCCTCCGCGCCCGCAGGCGCTTCGACCCGCGCCGCGGCAGCGAGAAGACCTGGATCTACTCGATCGCCCTCAACCTGCTGCGCGACGACGCTCGCCGGCGAGGCGCCGAGGATCGGGCCCTCGAGCGGACGCGGTCGGTCGCCCTCCCAGGAGAGGGCGAGGGCGCTCACGACCGAGCGCTCGCGGAGGTCGAGCGCCGCGACGAGCTCGGACCAGCCCTGCAGCTCTTGAGCGATTCCGAGCGCGAGGCGATCGCGCTGCGTTTCGGCGCCGACCTGACCGTTCCCGAGATCGCCAAGGTCACCGGCGAGCGACTGACCACGGTCGAAGGCCGCGTCTACCGGGCGCTCGGGAAGCTCCGCGATGAGCTCGCGTGAGCCCGTGAGCCGCGACGACCGGCGCAGTCGGCGTGGTGCGCTCGCGATCGCCCGTGCGGTCCTCTACTGGCTTGCCGTGGTGGCGATCTCGCTCGCGCTCGTCGTCGGGCTCGTCCTCCTGCTCGAGTCGCGCGACGAGTCTGAGATCGAGGGCGAGGGGCGCGCAGGCGCCGCGCTCCGTGGCCGCCCGGCCTTCGAGGACGCCATCGGCTACCGGGGCTCAGCCCGCTCGAGCCGCGCGAACACGACTATCCGCTCGGCAGCGCTGTAGAGCGGATGACAGGCGGTGAGGACTAAGCGGTCGTAGCCCACGTCGCGGGTCACCTCGGTCGCGGTCGGCGGGACGATGCGGGTCTTCTCGACCCTGTAGGTCAAGCGCCCGTAGGGCATCTCGAGCACGACCGGCTGCGTACGGCGCAGCCGGTTGACCGTCCGAAACGGCGCCATGTAGGTCGTGCGGTGACCGGCGATGGCGACGGTCCGGCCCTGACCCGGGAACGCGGTGCCCGAATAGTGGCCCGGCCCCTTGCGCAGGGCCGAGGTGCCCACGCCCTGGACGATCACGTAGGAGCGACCGAGGGTCGGCATGGTGATGCGGCCCACCGCGCGGCCGCGTTCGGCGCGGCGCGCGAGTGCCGAGGCTCCGGCGGCCAGGTCACCCCCGCCGCTCGGAAGCTCGGAGAGCTGGCCTTCGAGCGCGGACTGGCCCGTGCTGGCGATGACCGCCGAGATCGGCTCCTGCCAGACCAGCGTGGCCGTGGCGTCGAGCACCAGCAGCGCGCCGCTGACCATCAGCACCGAGGCCACGAAGCGCAGCACGGCTCGGAAGGCACCCCGGAGATGGCCCACGGCCACAGTGTAGGTCGGCCCGCTCGGCCTCCGCTAGGCTGTGCAGGCTTCCCGTGCGCGGGTGATGATTAACACCGAGGTGGGGATGAGCGAGGATCCGAGGCAGCCAGAGGGCCCTCCCGCGGAGCCGGGACGGCCGGAGGACCACGCCGCCCGGCAGCGGCGCGGACTCCTCGCGCTCAGTGTGCTCACCGCGCTGTTCTTCGCCGGAGCGCTCGCCTATGCCGTCGGCGGGGGCCTGCTGAGCGTCGGCGGCGAGGACATCGGCCAGCGCGAGCGCCGCGACCTGCCGCGAGAATGGACGAACATGATTCCCCTTCGGCCGGTGGGGCCCGAGCTGGTGGAGGGTCTGGGGCGGGGCCGAGACGCCTCTGAGGTCGCAGGCTCGAGCGACCAGAGCGAGGAGCGTGGGCAGCGAGGTCGCGACGCCGGCCCGGATCGGTCGCCGACGACCGCGCGGCTCGGGGCGATCCGCGGTCCCGGCGCTCTCGCCACGCGGCTGCCCCGACCCCGCGTCGTGACCGTTATCGGGCCGCTCGCCCCGCCCCGCCTCCCCGGCCTCGTCGAGCTGGTGCGGAGTCTTCCGCAGCTTCCGGGCGTCGGAATCACCCCCAGGATCGACCCCCCCCGCGTCGGCGGCGTGGACATCCCGCCCGTCGATCCCTTCCCCGGCGGCGTGGATATCCCGCCCGGCGGCCTCTTCCCCGGCGGCCTCTTCCCCGGCGGCCTCTTCCCCGGCGGCCTCTTCCCCGGCGGCCTCTTCCCCGGCGGCCTCCCGCTGCCCCCCACTGGTCTCCCGATCCCCGGCGGCCTCCCGCTGCCCCCCACTGGTCTCCCGATCCCCGGCGCAGGCGGCGTGACGGCGCTGGTGTCGGTTCCGCGCGGCGCCGTGGAAGCCCCCCAACTCCTGGGGATGGATGCCGCTCTCCGCGAACTCGATGCACGCGCCCGCGAATCCGGGTCCGAGAGCCCCGCCGGCGACGGCAAGGCCAAGGCGCGCCGTAGCGGACGGGACCGCCGCCGACGCAGCGACGGGCAGTCCCGGCGGCGGCGCGAGGTGACCCGGATGAAAGACGTTGCGCTCGACCGGCCCGACCCCGCCTCGAGAGGCTCCGGCCACCGTGCCCCCGAGGCCCCACCGAAGCAGGAAGATGACTCACCGCAACCGGCTCCGGCGGATCGCCGCAGGTCATCGCACACTCCGGACTCGGAGGCCTGCCGCGCC
>JACCTJ010000281.1 GCA_013812485.1 Thermoleophilaceae bacterium | reverse complement strand
GCGTGGTCGTGCGCCGGTCCCGCGGCGCTAAGCGCGTGCGGCTGATCCAGCGGAAGTTCGAGGCGGGGGAGCACTCGCTGAACATCCCGACCAGACGCCTCGCCCCCGGCCGCTACAACGTCATCGTCTTCGCCGAGGCCGACGGGCGGTTCACCGAGGAGCTCTCGCTGCGCCTCATCGTGCGCCGCCGCTGAGCTCGGCGCCCCGGCCTAGGCGCTGATCTGGCGGCACAGGCGGGCGAGCACGTCCTCGACTCCGTCGGCCAGCTCCACCTGCGCCCAGTCCTCGGGCGAGATCCGCTCGTGTTCGAGCAGGTGGGTCTCGGCCCAGCCGAGCAGCGAGGACCAGAAGTCCTGGCCGACCAGCACGACCGGATGGTCGACCGCCTTGCCTGTCTGGATCAGGGTCAGCGCCTCGAAGGTCTCGTCGAGCGTCCCGAAGCCGCCGGGGAAGCAGACGAAGGCGTCGGAGTAGCGGACGAACATCAGCTTGCGGACGAAGAAGTAGCGGAAGTCGATCCCGATTTCGCAGTAGTCATTCAGGGCCTGCTCGTGGGGGAGCCGGATGTTGAGTCCGACCGAGAGCCCGCCCGCGTCCTGCGCCCCGCGGTTCGCGGCCTCCATCGTCCCGGGCCCGCCGCCCGTGATGACCACGAAGCCCGCCTCGGCCAGGGCGCGGCCGGTCTCTCGCGCCTGCTCGTACTCTTCGTCGCCGGGGGCCGTGCGCGCAGAACCGAAAACGCAGACCGCGGTCCCGAGGCCGGCGAGCGCTTCGAACCCCTTGCGGAACTCGGCCTCGATCCGCTCGAGGCGCTCCTCGTCGTCCGCCTCGCCCGTCTCGACGCTCGGCCGGTCGGCGTAGATCAACTCCTCGTCAGGGGTCCTAGCCCGGTCGATCATCGCCGTCCTCTCCGGTCAGCTCGTCGATGCGGCGCTGGTATCCGCGCCGGCCCTCCGGATCCGCCTCGAGGAAGGCCTCGTCGAGGTCCCCCTTTTCGGATCCCCTGCTCACGGCCTCGGATAATGTCAGCCGCGTGGATCGGACCTTGAAGGGGCGGACGATGATCATGTCCGGTGGCAGCCGGGGCATTGGCCTCGCGATCGCGATGCGCGCGGCGCGGGACGGCGCGAACGTCTGCCTTCTGGCCAAGACCGACAAGCCCCATCCGAAGCTCGAGGGCACGGTCCACACCGCCGCCGCCGAGATTGAAGAGGCGGGCGGCAAGGCGATCGCCGTGGTCGGCGACGTCCGCACCGACGCCGACGTCGAGCGCGCGGTAGCGTCCGCGGCAGAGGCCTTCGGCGGCATCGACATCGTCGTCAACAACGCCAGCGCCATCGATCTTCGCCCGACATCCGCGATCGATATGAAGCGCTACGACCTGATGCAGGACATCAACTGCCGGGGCACCTTCCTGCTCTCCAAGGCGTGCATCCCCCACCTCGCCGAATCCGAGAACGCCCACATCCTCACCCTGTCGCCGCCGATCGACCTCGACCCGCGCTGGGCGGGCACGCACCTCGCCTACACGATCGCCAAGTACGGGATGAGCCTCTGCACCCTCGGCCTCGCCGAGGAGCTCCGCGAACAGAAGATCGCCGCCAACTCGCTGTGGCCGCGCACGATCATCGCCACGGCCGCCGTGCAGAACCTGCTCGGCGGCGACGCGGCGATGGCCGCCTCGCGCACGCCCGAGATCATGGCCGACTCCGCCCAAGCGATCCTGACCCGCCCCGCGGCTGAGTGCACCGGAAACTTCTTCATCGACGACGAGGTGCTGGCCTCCGAGGGCATCACCGACCTCTCGGGCTACCACCGGGGCGAGGGCGAGCTCCAGGTTGACCTGTTCCTCAGCGGGGGCGTGCCTGACTAGACTGGCCGGCCGGCCAGTTTCCACCTACAGAGGAGCCTCGATGAGCAATGGCAACCGCACTTTCGTGATCGGCGTGGGCATGACCAAGTTCGACAAGCCGGGCACCAAGGAGGGCGACTACCCCGACTGGGCCCAGGAAGCCGGGACGAAGGCGCTCGAGGATGCGGGCGTCCCTTACGAGAAGGTCGAGCAGGCCTACGCGGGCTACTGCTACGGGGACTCCACCTACGGCCAGCGAGCCGTCTACGGCCTCGGCCTGACCGGGATCCCGGTCATCAACGTCAACAACAACTGCTCGACCGGCTCCTCGGCGCTCTACATGGCGCGCCAGGCCGTGCGCGGCGGTCTCGCCGACTGCGTGCTGGCGCTCGGCTTCGAGAAGATGGAGCGCGGCTCGCTCGGGGTCAAGTACACCGACCGCACGAACCCGCTCGACAAGCACGTCGAGGCCATGCTGGCCGTGCGCGAGGCCGAGGCCTCGCCGTTCGCGCCGCAGATGTTCGGGAACGCCGGGCGCGAGCACATGGAGCGCTACGGCTCCGAGGCCGACCACTACGCCTGGATCGGCTGGAAGAACCACGAGCACTCGACACGCAACCCCTACGCGCAGTTCCAGACCGAGTACACGCTTGAGCAGATCAAGGACGCCAAGGTCATCCACGAGCCCCTGACCAAGCTCCAGTGCTCGCCGACCTCCGACGGCTCGGGTTGCGCGATCGTCGCCAGCGAGCGCTTCGTCGACGAGCACGACCTGTGGGGACAGGCGATCGAGATCGCCGGCCAGTCGCTGACCACCGACACGCCCTCGGCCTTCGAGTCGCGCTCGTGCATGAGCGTGGTCGGCTACGACATGTCGAAGGAGGCGGCGCGTCGCGCCTACGAGGAGGCCGAGGTGAGCGCCGACGACGTCGACGTGATCGAGCTCCACGACTGCTTCTCGGCCAACGAGCTGATCACCTACGAGGCGCTCGGACTCGCCGAGGAGGGGGAGGGCCACAAGCTCGTCGACGCCAAGGACACGACCTACGGGGGGCGCTGGGTGGTCAATCCCTCAGGCGGGCTGATCTCGAAGGGCCACCCGCTCGGGGCTACCGGTCTGGCTCAGTGCTCGGAGCTCAGCTGGCAGCTCCGCGGTGACGCCGACGCGCGCCAGGTCGAGGGCGCGAAGGTCGGGCTCCAGCACAACATCGGCCTCGGTGGGGCCTGCGTGGTCACCGTCTACAAGCAGGTCGCGTAGGATAAGCGCGAAGCCGCTCGGGGAGATCTCGTGTCGGTGGCGGCCCCCCGGCCGCGGGGGCGGCGGCGGCGTTCGGTCAGGCCTGCGCCCCCCGTGCTCGTTCAGCACTTGCGGTACCCGAAGTGCCCCGTCCACACCTGGGCGCCCCGGTGCCCGAGGAACGTGCCCTTGCGCAGCCCGAAGCCCACGTCCTTGTACGTCGAGTTGAGGAGCGTCGTGCGATGCCCCTCGGTGGAGTTGACCCACCACTTCATCGCCGCGCGGACGCTGCCGAGGCTGCCCGTCCCCCAGTAGATGTTCTCCCCGTACCCACGCCCGGCCCTGCACGTGTACCCCCCTTATCGAAGTAGTAGACGGGCTTTCGCCCGCAGGCGTAGTGGCTGAACGCGTTTACAGCTGAGCATGCCGGCGGTTTGAGGTCGCTCGACTTCTGAAGCGGCGAGCTGGCCCGCAGCGCTGCTCGTCGCGCCTTGGCTCGCGCGTAGTTGTGCATCAGCGCATCACGACCTCCTGCTCGGCGGTCGGGAGGCTCGTGTCGGTCTGCTTCTGACCGCCGCACTGCGTCAGCGGAGCGAGCAGGTAGTCGTACTTCGCAGCGGAGGCGCTCCCCGCTCCGAGGCCGAAGAGGAGAAGAGCGAGCGCGGCGGGGAGCGTGAGTCGTCGAAGCATGCCTTCCTTCCGTTCAGCTGGGGCAGAGGTCGTGCGGCGCGGGGTAAGTGCCGCACGAGAGCGTCGCGCCTTCCCGGGCGGCGCGCTCGCGGCCGTCCCTGATTACGGAAACCTACGGCAGTGCTGCGAGTTTCGCTGTGCTCTCGAGATGCTCAACCGAGGAGAGGCAGGCCGGTGAGCGCCGCCGCAACGCCTCCGGTGCGCGAGCGCGTGGGCGCCGAGAAAGCGATGGTCGGGTCGCTAGAATCCTCAACGTGAAGACCGGCATCCATCCCGATTACGTCGAGGCCCACGTGCGCTGCACGTGCGGCAACGAGTTCAACACGCGCTCGACCAAGCCCGAGCTCAACGTCGAGATCTGCTCGAACTGTCACCCGTTCTACACGGGGCGTCAGAAGCTGGTCGACACCGGGGGCCGCGTCGAGCGCTTCCGCCGCCGCGCCGCGCGCCGCGCGCGCTGAACGCTCGCTCGCGTCGGCGCGCCGAGCCGTCGGCTCACTCGCAGTCGGTCGCCACCGCGAGCGCCTGACAGACCTCCCGCATACGCTCGGGACCCAAGGAGCTCACGCGCTCGACGAGCAGTGAGGCGGCGAGCGGCTGCACGTTGTCCAAAGCGGCCACGCACGGGCGGGGCAGCCCGTCGTCGGCGTCGAGCCGGACCTCGGTCGGCAGGTCTCGCACGCGCGTGGTGAGGGGCGCGACGAGCGGCCGGCGCAGGCTCCCGAGCACCGCATGTCGCGACAGTACGAGCACCGGGCGGCGACCGAGGACCTCGTCCTCGCTCCACCAGACTTCGCCGCGCGCTACCACTCCTCGGCTCCTTCCTCGGCCGCGAGAGCAGCGAGGTTGCGGCGGGTGTTCACCTCGGACCAGGCGTCGAGGTCACCCCAGGCATCGCGGCCTTCGGACTGCGGCTCGCGCGTGTAGCCCTCGACCAGCCGCCGCGAGATCTCCGTCCGCCGCTCGTCCGACAGCGCCTCTTCGAGCAGCTCGCGGATCACCGCGGACCGCGAGGTCCCGCTCCGGGCTGCGCGGTCATCGAGGTGCCGGACGAGGCCGTCGGTGAGCTGGACGAGCGTCTGGATCCTCGAGGACACCGCTCCGAGCCTACCATATGGCCTCCATATGGAGCGATCCGCACCGCTGCGGCGGCGACCGCGCGCGCGGGGCCGGGTTTGCCCGCCGGAGACGGTGGTATCCGTCTTTGGGAAACCGAAAGTCACGAAGGAGAACCCCAATGGCCAACGAGCTCCAAGGACAGAAGATCGCCATCCTCGCCGCCGACGGCGTCGAGCAGGTCGAGCTGACCGAACCGCGCGACGCCGTCCAGAACGCCGGCGCCGAGACCGAGCTGCTCTCGCTCGAGTCCGGTGAGATCCAGGGGATGAACGGCGACATCAACCAGGCCGACACCTTCAAGGTCGACAAGGTCGTGGGCGACGCCTCTGTGGGCGACTACGACGGTCTGATCATTCCGGGCGGCGTGGCGAACCCGGACAACCTTCGGGTCGACCCCGACGCGATCTCCTTCGTCCAGGAGTTCTTCAAGACCGGCAAGCCGGTTGGCGTGATCTGCCACGGACCGTGGGTTCTGATCGAGGCCGACGTGGCGCGCGGACGGACGCTCACATCGTACCCGAGCATCCGCACCGACCTGCGCAACGCCGGCGCCGAGGTCGTCGACGAGGAGGTGGTGACCGACAAGGGTCTCGTCACCAGCCGTTCGCCCGACGACCTTCCCGCCTTCTGCGCGAAGATCGTCGAGGAGTTCGCCGAGGGCGAGCATCAGGTCCGCGACGAGGGCGCCACCGCCGCCGCGGCCTCCTGAGCCGCGGTCGGACGGGCGCCAACCTATGAAGGCACTCACCTGGCACGGCAACCACGACGTTCGCGTCGACAACGTTCCGGATCCGAAGATCCAAGAGCCGACCGACGCGATCATCAAGGTCACCTCGACGGCGATCTGCGGATCGGACCTCCACCTCTACGAGATCCTCGGGCCGTTCATCGATCCGGGCGACATCCTCGGCCACGAGCCGATGGGCATCGTCGAGGAGGTCGGCTCAGAGGTCACCCACATCAAGGCAGGCGACCGCGTGGTGATCCCGTTCAACATCGTCTGCGGCCACTGCTGGATGTGCTCGCGGCAGCTCTTCGCCCAATGCGAGACGACTCAGAACCACGAGTACGGAATGGGCGCCTCGTTCCTGGGCTACACCAAGCTCTACGGCCAGGTTCCGGGCGGTCAGGCGGAGTACCTGCGGGTGCCCCAAGCCCACTTCGGGCCGATCAAGGTCCCCGAGGGGCCGTCCGACGATCGCTTCCTCTACCTCTCCGACGTGCTGCCGACCTCGTGGCAGGCCGTCGAGTACGCCGACATCCCCGAGGGCGGCAGCGTGACGGTGTTCGGCCTCGGCCCCATCGGCCAGATGAGCTCGCGGATCGCGAAGCACCGCGGCGCCCGGGTGATCGCGGTCGACCTCGTGCCCGAGCGGCTGCGGCTCGCCGAGCAGCACGGGATCGAGATCGTCAACCTCGAGGGCGTGGATGACATCGCGGAGACGGTCCGGGAGATGACCGACGGCCGCGGCACGGACTCGGTGATCGACGCGGTCGGGATGGAGGCCCACGGCTCGCCGGTCGGCAAGATGGCGCACAAGATCGCCGGGATGCTGCCGGACCCAGTCTCGCGGACGATGATCGAGAACGCGGGTACCGACAGGCTCTCGGCCCTCGTTGCGTGCATCGAGACCGTGCGCCGGTCGGGAACGATCTCCATCAGCGGGGTCTACGGGGGCACGGCCACGCCGATGAACCTGCTTCAGCTGTTCGACAAGGGCGTCGTGATCAAGCAGGGCCAGGCCCACGTCAAGCGCTGGATCGACGACATCATGCCGTTGCTCACCGAGGACGGAGACCCCCTCGGCGTGGACGATTTCGCCACCCACCACATCCCCCTCGACCAGGCGCCGCGCGGGTACGAAATCTTCCAGAAGAAGCAGGACGGGCCGATCAAGGTCGTGCTCCAGCCTTGACGGCGGTGAAGGCCGAGCAGGTCGGCGAGGGCGTTCACCGCGTCGCCGACGGGCTCGTCAACTGGTATGTCCTCGAAGAGGACGGGCGACTCGCGCTCGTCGACACCGGCTGGCCTCGGAGCTGGCCGACGATCGAGGGAGCGCTGAGCGCCCTCGGCCGCTCACCCGCCGATGTCGAGACGATTCTGTTGACCCACGGCCACCCCGATCACCTGGGCGCGGCGGAGCGGGCGCGCGCGGCCACGGGGGCACCGGTGCGGGCCCATCGCGACGAGGTCGCCCGCGTTCGCGGGGAGTCGAAGGATGCCTCGCCGTTCAAGCTCGTGCCCGCCCTCGTGCCGCAGCTGCGGCGGGGAGCCGCGATGCGCTTCGTGTTTCAGGCCACCGTGCAGGGATTCATGACGCCGAAGTGGGTCAGGGAGGTCGACGCCTTCGACACGGGCGACGAGCTCGACGTACCGGGGCGGCCGCGCGTGGTGGCCACCCCCGGTCACACCGAGGGACACGTCGCCTTCCACCTGCCGAGCCGCGGGGTGGTCATAGCCGGCGACGAGATCGTCGTCCGCGATCCCATCACCGGGGCCTCCGGTCCGCGCATCCCGCACGACGCCGTCAACGCCCAGCCGGCCCGCTCCCGGGAGTCGCTCGTCCAGCTCGAGGGTCTCGAGGCTGACACGCTGCTGACCGGCCACGGGGATCCTTGGCGGGGCAGCATGGGCGACGCGGTGGCGCGAGCGCGCGAGGCTGACGCGGACTGAGCGGTCGTTCGAGCGGCGGGTGTACCGATCGTCGCCGGGGGTAAGCAGCGGGTTCCGCCCCGACCCAAAAAAGGAGATCAATTGGCCCGTGACGAGAACATCGCCGCGCAGGAGAAGCTCGGAGAAGGCATCAACTCCGGCAACCTCGACGTCATCCACGAGGTCTTCGCTCCCGACGTCGTCGACCACGACCCAGCTCCCGATCAGGGCCCCGGCCCCGACGGCTTCCGGCACTTCTTCGAGACGATGACGACGGCGTTTCCCGATCTGCGGGTGAGCGTCGACCACATGGTCGCCGATGACGAGAACGTGTGCATCGCCTACCAGATCTCCGGCACCCACGACGGCGAGTTCCAGGGTCATGCGCCCACCGGCAACCGGATCCTGGCGCTCGCCGTGCAGATCGGCCGCTTCCGCGACGGCCAGATCGTCGAGCGC
>JACCTJ010000266.1 GCA_013812485.1 Thermoleophilaceae bacterium | reverse complement strand
GCGCCGCGCCCGGGGGGAGAGGACCCCGACGACTCGCGCTTCGGCGACACCCTTGGCGAGGAGGACCCCCGCTTCGAGCTCGTCGAGCTCGGCGCGACGATCGCGCCGGCGCTGCGCGAGTTGCCCGAGCGCGATCGCCGCATCCTGCACATGCGCTTCGTGGACGATAAGACCCAGTCGCAGATCGCGGCGGAGATCGGGGTCTCCCAGATGCACATCTCGCGGCTGATCCGTCGTTCCCTGGCTCGACTCGCCTCGGCGGCGGACGGCGACGACGCGGTCGACCGTGAGGTCGCCGCGGCGGCGTAGGCGACGAGCACGGAGCGACCGCGAGAGACGCGGCGGAGAGCGTCAGGAGCGGCGCACATGTCGCTGCCGCTCGCGTGGTCGCTCACGGTCGATCGCCAAGGCGTCGGGCGCGCGGCCCAGTCGGAGCACTCGAGGCAGCTGGCGCCGCGCCTCCGCGACGCGGAGATGACTCAGTCGATCTGCCCGTACTGCCGTTGTCGGCTGCGGCCAGCGGGTCTACCACCGCGGCGGTGAGGTCATCCAGATCGAGGGCGATCCCGACTCCCCGATCTCGCGCGGGGCCACTCTGCCCCAGGTCGCCCCGAGTGGGCACTGGGCCTGGCCGATGAACCGCCGCATCATCTTCAACCGAGCCTCGGCCGATCCCCGGGGCTGGCCATGGTCCGAGCGCAAGGCTTGCCTTCTTCCTGCTCGACGATCCGGAGGTCTACGGACTGTCGCCCGACCCCTCGACACGAGCGCGACCTCGGCGGGATGTGGAAGGCGGCGGGGCGCGATCGCGGCGGGAGTGCCGCGACCCTCGCCAGAGGCTCGCGATGAGCATTTCCGACGGCGAGCGCCGCAGGCGACCTATGTCTCGCCCGACGCCGCTCACGAGAACGGGCGCGGCGCAATGATCGAGCGCGCCCGGTTTCGCTCCTACTACAGGCCCCAGATCCTCGAGGAGCCCGTGTGGAGATGGGAGACCCTGGTACTTCTTCACGGGCGGGCTGACCGGCGCGTCGGCGCTCGCGGCCGGGGCACGGCTCGCGGGCAACGAGGTGGTGGCCCGGCGCGCGACTCTGACCGCGCTCGCCATGACCCCGGTCAACCCGGCGCTCCTGATCATGGACCTCGGACGGCCGAAGCGCTTCCTCAACATGCTGAGGATGTTCAAGGTAACCTCACCGATGAGCGTGGGGACCTGGATTCTTTCGGCACACGGGGGTGCGGCGACGCTCGCCGGATCGGGCGAGCTGACCGGCCGTGCGCCGCAGGCCGGCTTGGCGGCCGAGCTCGCCGGCGGAGCGCTCGGCTGCGTGCTGGCGACCTACACCGCACTGCTCGTGTCCGACACCGCGGTGCCCACGTGGCACGAGGCGCGCCACAAGCTGCCGTTCGTCTTCGCGGGCGGGGCGGTGGCGAGCGCGGGGGCGGCGGCGGTGGTGCTTTCGCCGGTGGCGGGGGCGGGTCCGGCGCGGCGGCTGACCGTTGCCGGCGCGGCGCTCGAGCTCGGAGCCGTCCAGGTCATGGAGCACCGGCTCGGAGAGCTCGCCCAGCCTTACCATGAAGGTCAGGTCGAGAAGCTCGACAAGGCGGCCAAGGCGCTCACCGGCGCGGGCACGTTCCTACTGGCCACCGCCGGGCGACGCAGCCGCCTCGCGGCGCTCGCCGGCGGCGCGGCCACGCTCGCCGGCGCGGCCTGCGAGCGCTGGGCGATCTTCCGCGCGGGCTTCGAGTCGGCGCGTGACCCCAAGTACACAGTCCTCCCGCAGCGACGGCGCGTCGAGGAGCGCCGCCGCGCGATGGCGGACGGGACGGCTCAGTCGTGACCACCGCGGGCAACACCGCCACGCTCGATCGCCGGGCCGGCGAGGACTACGCCGAGTCTGCCCCCGCGCCGGCTATGCCCGCTCGAACCGTTGTCGGCGTGGGCTTGAGGGCCGGGGTCGCCGCCGGCGCGGTGATGATCGCCTGGGAGATGACCGCGGCCGAGATCGCGAGGGAGCCGACCGTCGTGGCCGGCATCGTCTCGAGCACGTGGACGCCGGTGACCGGGATCGCCTCGTTTCTGCTCGGAGTGGACGCCCTCTCGGCCTCGTTGGCGCCCGGCGCGATCGTGCTCGGGCTGCTTGTGCACTTCGCGATGTCCGCGGTGCTCGGGGTGGCGGGGACCGCGGCGCTCGTCTGGGTGCTCGGCTATCGCCCGGGGCCGGTCGGCGCAGCGCTGTGCGGATTCGCCTACGGACTATTCCTCGAGGTCGTGGTGATGAACATCGTGGTGACCTCGATCCAGGATCCGGATCTGGTCTACCGTGCGGCGCCCGAGTGGACGTGGTGGGTGGCGCACGGGGCTTACGGAATCGGACTCGGGCTCGTGGCCGCGCTGCTGCTCCAGCGCCGGGGCGAGGGTGGGTTCACCTTCCAGCCGACCAGCGAATGAGGTCGCGCGCGCCAGCGTCGAGGGCGACGGCGTGCGCACGCCCATACGGCAGTAAGGTGAGCCGCCGTGGCTGACACCCGCGAGCAGTACGAGGATCTGGCGGCGGTGTACTGGCCGATCGGCGTGGCTGTCTTCGCGCTCGTGGTCGTGCTCATCATCGCCTTCGTGCTGCGCTATCGCAGTGACGACGACCGTCCTGTCGAGGGACGCACGC
>JACCTJ010000245.1 GCA_013812485.1 Thermoleophilaceae bacterium | reverse complement strand
GCGCTCGATCGCCCACTCGACGTAGGTCAGACCGTCCTTGAGCGTGAACGCGAGCTCCTGCTGGGCGGTCGAGCCGGCCTCGCGGATGTGGTAACCCGAGATCGAGACCGGATGCCAGCGCGGCATGCTCTGCGAGCAGTACTCGATCATGTCGGTGACCAGGCGCATGGCCGGATCGACCGGGAAGGCCCACTCCTTCTGGGCGATGTACTCCTTGAGGATGTCGGTCTGGATTGTCCCGGCCATACGCTCGGGCGGGATCCCCTGCTTCTCGCCGGCGACGACGTAGAAGGCGAGCATGATCGCCGCGGGCGCGTTGACCGTCATCGAGGTCGAGACCTCGCCCATGTCGATGCCGGCGAACAGCGTCTCCATGTCGTCGAGGGTGTCGATGGCCACACCCTCGCGCCCGACCTCTCCGAGTGAGCGGGGGCTGTCGGAGTCGTGTCCCATCAGGCTCGGCATGTCGAAGGCCGTCGAGAGTCCGGTCTGGCCGTGGTCGAGCAGGTAGCGGAAGCGCTCGTTGGTCTCCTCGGCGGTGCCGAAGCCCGCGAACTGACGGATCGTCCACAGCCGGCCGCGGTACATCGACGGGTAGACCCCGCGGGTGAAGGGATACTCGCCCGGGAGCCCGATCCGCTCCTCTTCGGCGTTCGCCGGCAGGTCCTCGGAGGTGTAGAGCGGCTCGATCGCCTCGCCGGACACCGTGGTGAACCCTGCTTCGCGCTCGGGGGTCCGCTCGTAGCGCTCGCGCCACCGCTCTCGGTCGGCGGTGGAGCCCGTATCGCGCCGATTGACCAGTGTCATGCCATCTCCCCGAATGTCGCCCCTACGGTAGTCGACAGGTGGAATAGCGGGCGTCGCTGTGCGGGCACGCCGGCCGGGGCGTGGTTGAGCAGGCGGCCGCCCCGGTGGTGACGTCGGGCTCTTGAAGAACGGCTCGCTCCTCCCTTCGATCTCCACGTCACACGTGTTGCCCGTCGGCGCGAGGTGAGTCGGAGCGGGTAAGTGGCGGACATCCGCCGCGGGCGTGCAGCCGGGCTGGCTGTGGCCGCTTCAGGGCGAACGACACGGGCCGAGCGCTTCGTCGTCACGCTGGTCGAGGGAGCCGGCTGGGAGTGGGAGGGTGCGCAGGCGCCCGAAGGCGCGGGCGAGCTCGGACCTCCAGGGCAGTTGCGCTGCCGGCGAAGCGTCGCGCGGCGGGCGTGGAAGGCGAGCCGGGCGGCGGTGTGCAGGAGCCGGTGGCGCAACGACTTCGGCTCGCAGGCGGCAAGCTCGCCGTCGAGGCAGAGCGCCTGGGCCCAGGCGATCAGGTCTTGGGCCAGCAGCGACAGCTCGTATCGCCTCGTCGATCGCCCCGTAGACCTACGCGCCGCCGGTCAACGCGGACCCGCAGCAGCGCCGTGATCGCGATCTCGTCGCCGGTCGCCACGAGCTGATCGATCGTGGCCACGAGCCTCCTCGGCGCCTTGGAGTGCGTCGACGTCCTCCATGTCGATCGGCACGAGCGCCTCGCGCACGGCGCACAGCGCGTTGACCGTGAGGAGCCCAAGGTTTGGTGGGCAGTCGACCAGGACGACGTCGTAGGCCTCGTCGTGGCCGGCGAGCGCTCGAGGCAGGAACTGCTCGCGCTTTAGATTAGGGGCCTGTCCAATAACCCCGAGCACGCCCGGAGGCGGTTATTGGACAGGCCCTTTAGCGTGACCGACTACTCGTCCTTCCCGCGGGCGGCGTCCGAGCCCGCCTCCGCCCGCGCCTCGGCCACCGTCTTGCCACCGCGGCCGAGCGGCCCCCGGGCCCTCCAGACCGAGTCGGGCCTCGCCGGCCAGACGAGCCACACCAGGGCCCCGACCACCGGGACCAGGAGCCCGCTCGCCAGCCCGACGCGCTCCCCGTAGCCCTTCCGTCGCGACAGCGCCGAGGCGAGGATGGCCCCTCCCAGCCAGACGTAGAGGAGGAAGAGCGCCGTGGCGCCGATGGCGGCGAACGGGGTCACGTGCCGAGGTATGCCCGCTGCACGTCGGGGCTCTCCCGGAGCGCATCGGAGTCGTCGGTGAGCACGACGGTCCCGGTCTCGAGCACGTAGCCGCGCGCGGAGACGTCGAGGGCGAAGTTCGCGTTCTGCTCGACCAACAGGATCGTCGTCCCCTGCCGGTTGATCTCGGCGATGGTCTCGTAGATCTGCTCGACGAGGATGGGGGCGATGCCCATCGAGGGCTCGTCGAGCAGCAGCAGCCTCGGACTCGCCATGAGCGCACGGCCGATCGCGAGCATCTGCTGCTCGCCGCCCGACATCGTGCCCGCCTTCTGCTGCTCGCGCTCCTTGAGGCGCGGGAAGAGGGCGAATACCTTCTCGAGGTCGTCCTCGACGCCGGCGTCGCGCCGAACGTAGGCGCCGAGCTCGAGGTTCTCCGCGACCGTCATGCGCTGGAAGCAGTGCCGGCCCTCCGGGGCATGGGCGATGCCCAAGCGGACGATGTCCTGAGGCGGTGTCTTCCCGATCTCTAAGCCTCGGTACCGGATCGATCCCTGACGGGGCGGCGTCAACCCCGAGATGGAGCGCAGCGTGGTGGACTTGCCGGCACCGTTCGAGCCGATCAGGGTGACGCACTCGCCCTCCTCCACCCGGAGCGTCACGCCCTTGAGCGCCTTGATACTGCCGTAGAAGGCATGGACGCCAGTGAGCTCGAGCAGCGCCACGGCTACCCCCGCTTGCCGAGGTAGGCCTCGACCACCCGCGGATCGCGCCTCACCTCCCCGGGCGGCCCCTCGGCGATCTTCTCGCCGTGGTCGAGCACCGTCACTCGCTCGGAGACGCCCATCACGACCTTCATGTCGTGCTCGATGAGGAGGATGGCCAGTCCGCGCTCGTCGCGGAGGCGGCGCATGAAGTCGGTCAGCCGGGCGGACTCCTGCGGGTTCATCCCCGCGGTCGGCTCGTCGAGAAGGAGGAGTCTCGGATCGGAGCCGAGCGCTCGCGCGATCTCGAGGCGACGCTGGTCGCCGTAGGACAGCGAGGACGCGGCGGTGTCGAAGACCTCAGGCCTGAGGCCCACGTACGCCAGCAGCTCCCTCCCCTTCTCGCGCGCCTCGCGCTCCTCGCGACGCACCGGAAAGTAGAGGATCGAGCCGAGCAGCCCGGCCCTCGTGCGAGCGTGCTGGCCGACCAGCACGTTCTCGAGCGCGGACATGGTCCCGAACAGGCGGATGTTCTGGAACGTCCGGGCCACCCCGAGCGCGACGATCTGGTCCGGCCGCTTGCGCGTGATGTTCCGGCCCTCGAAGGAGATCGACCCTGCGGTCGGACGGTAGAGACCCGTGAGCATGTTGAAGAACGTCGTCTTGCCGGCCCCATTTGGCCCAATCATCGAGACGATCGAGCGCGG
>JACCTJ010000226.1 GCA_013812485.1 Thermoleophilaceae bacterium | reverse complement strand
CTCTGGCAGGGCGCGGGACGCGGGGTGCCGTGGCCCCTCGTGCGGTTCCGTAGCGCCGGGAAGTTCGCGAACCACATCCACCCGTGCAATCGTTCGGGGAGCACCGGCATGCCGACGTCCATCTCTGTGGCCGCTCGGCTCAGGGCGTCGACCGCCTTGGCCTGCCAGGCGGTGCTTGCACGCTGATGGCCGGCGGTCAACTCGGCCAGCTCAGCGCCCGCCTCTTCCCGGAGCGCCGAGCGCAGTCGTCCAGTGACAAGATCGTGGAGAACGGCCCCCCAGGTGCCGATGCTATGGGTCCGAACCAGGTGATACTCCAAGCGGTACCTCTGTTGGCGGTCGTCGTCCTCGATGGCAGCGACCAAGGCCAGCACGACCAGCTTGGTCAGAAGCTCGCCGTACCCGAGAAGGTCATAGAAGAGCGCGACGTCTGAGTCATGGCGCGCGCCGTCCAGACGGCGTTGCATGTCCTCGAGCGGTCGAAGGGAGGCGGAGGGCATCGCTCCAAGGATTGTCGGCGCGAAGCGCAGGCTCCCTTAATGCGTGAGGCGCCTGGGTCCTCCTCTTTCGCGCGACCCCGGCAGGATCTCGTCGACTATGTCCAACCGTCTCCGGGCGACTCCAGGGCGCCCCTTGGACGTCCGCCACGCAAGACGACTGAGGAACGAGCCTGGCCCGAGCTCACTCCTCCCGACGTCGCCGGGGGCGGTCTGGAGGCGCTCGGAGAGCGCGTCGAGCATGCTTTTTCGAGGCAGCGGTCGGCCGTTCCGGCAGCGCTTTTCGCCGGCCGTCGACCGAAACGCTCGCGAGCTAGACGGCCTGCCAGCGTCCGGCTAAGAAGCCGCGGTGGCCTCGACCGGGGGCTTGGGCGCCGGCAGGGCGCCGAGCAGCTCTTCCGGCAAGCGCTCGGAGGCATCCCAGTACTCGAGACCGACCACTTGGCCGTCTCCACCGAGGTCGATCAGGCCCCACACGTGCTCGACACTGCGAGCGGCATCGGCGTTCTGGACCTCGAAGTAGACGATGTCGGCTTCGCGGTCGTAGTAGGTCATCACTGGCAAGACTACCGCCGCCACGCAGTGCGGATCAGGGCCAGGGTCGGATCTCCAGCGACCGGCCAGTCATAGAGGACGACGATCCCGCGGTGTAGGAGTCGCCAATCGGCTCGGCCCGGGTTCCGGCGGCGACGGTCGTGGGCTTCCAGAACTACGGCCTCGATCAGATCACGCCCAATCCCTCGACGCTCACCGCGCTGGCCAGCATGCCTGCTGAACCGAATCCGGCTAGGTTCGGCCACGCGGCGCGTCGCGCTGAAGAGTCAAGCGAACGAGCAGAGGGTGATCGTATGGAGGGGATCGGACGGCCCCTCAGCCGTAGGGCCACGCGAAGGTCGTTATCGGTCTCGCGGAGGTGGTCTTAACGCGCGACCGAGTCGGCGCCATCGCTTCCGCTCGCTCAACGCGCGGCCCGGGCCTCCACAGCCGTATCCGGATTGTCCGAGAACACCCCGTCGACGCCAAGCCCGTAGAACTGCGAGTACTCGCCGAACGCGTTCCCGTAGGCGGCCGGGTCCCCCGACGAGCGCAGCTCGCGCGGCAGGAAGGTGTTCTCGTTGCGGAACGTGTAGGGATGCACGACCAGCCCAGCGCGGTGCGCGTCCCTGACGAAGGTCGTCGGCGCCGCCGAGGCGCCGGAGGAGTCGCGCGGGACGATGTAGTCCTTCGAAGGCCCGACACCGTCGGCGTACCGGGCGATCTCGCGCAGGCCGGCGGGCGTCGCGAGGTCGGCGTAGGTCCGCGTGTCGCCCTTCGCCACGAAGTCGAACGGGCGCGACCGCTTCGAGCCGAAGAGCTGGACGAGCGGGGTGTCGATCTTTCGGTCGAGCGCCTTGAGGTTGCTCGTCTCGAAGGACTGCACGAAGACCTTCGAACGCTTGCGATCGAGCCGGTTGCGTCGCAGCGCGCGCACGAGCGGCTCCTCGAGCGGGAGGCCGATCGAGCGGAAGTACGTGGGGTGCTTGGTCTCGGGGTAGATCCCGATCTCGCGATCGAGCTCGCGCGAGAGGCGGCGGGCGAGATCGATGACCTCCTGGAACGTCGGGACCTGGTAGCGGCCGTTGTAGATCGTGTTGCGCTGACGGATATCCGGGATCCTCTCCTTGGCCCGCAGCGTCCTGAGCTCGCGGAGCGTGAAGTCCTCGGTGAACCAGCCGGTGAGCGATTGGCCGTCGATCACCTTCGTCCTCCTGCGGCTGGCGAACTCCGGGCGGTCGGCGACGTCGGTGGTGCCCGAGATCTCGTTCTCGTGGCGGGCGACGAGGACGCCGTCCTTGGTCGACACGAGGTCCGGCTCAACGAAGTCGGCGCCCAGGCGGGCTCCCAGCTCGTAGGCGGCGAGGGTGTGCTCGGGCCGGTAGCCGGAGGCGCCGCGGTGGGCGATGACGAGCGGTTCGCCTCGAAGTGGCTTTGCGTCGCGGCCACGGCCGCGATCTCGATCCTTGTCCGCCGAGGACGGAGCGGCCGCTACGAGCAATGAGGTGAGTACGGCGCCGATCACGAGCGCGGTGCGAGAGCGAGATGTGAGCATGGCACGCAGTCAAGACGCTCTTGCCCCGGCTGAGGTGAACACCGGGTGAAGATCGATCGGGAACGTCGGCCGGCGAGCGCCCATGCGCATCAGATGAGAGAAGCGGCGGGCCCTGGGTCAGGAGCGTCCCGAGCCGCCCTGGGCCGCGGCTGCTCGGAAGAACGGAACGGGGCGCCCGGCGGCGCCCCGTTCTCTTCGTTCCCCCGCGACCAAAGGGCGTTTCGGCCTACGGACAGACCTGCTTGAACCGAGCACGACAGAGGGCCGGGACCGCTGGCGTCCCGGACCTCCGACTCTCGTCACCGGCGAGTTACTCCGTTGGCAACACGTCGAGATACCGCTGTGGGGCGGCCGAGAGCATCGTCACGCTCGCGGGCCCGTCGCCCGCGCTCGTCACTTGTTGGGCTTGGCGCCCCGATCAGTGCCACCGCGCAGGTCGGGCACACCCACCTCGATGAAGTCGGTGTAGTCGGGCAGGCTGGGGTGGCGACCGCCGACCGAGCCAAAGTTGTTGTCGTTGACGATGGCAAGGCGGTTACCGCCCACCGGGAGGACGCTCTCGGTGGTGATGTAGGGGAACTTGAACGGATCGCCGAGGCCGAAGTCGCCTGGCCGACCCGGAAGTGAGATGAGCGCCGGGTCGCGGATGTCGAGCAGGTCGAGGACCTCGCGCTTGACGAGGGCGCCGGTCGCGTCGGTCCGGCGCAGGTCGACGAGGAAGACCTTCTCGAAGCGCGCGGCGGCGCCCTGGAGGAAGTCGCGCTCGATCACGAGCAGGCGATGATTGTCGAGGGCGGTCATGTCGCCGACCACGTGCTCCTGCTCCGGAGGCACAGGCGCGTCGGCGCGGTAGATGAAGCGCCGGCCGGTGTAGCGGCCACGGCGGAGGTCGAACTGGAAGATGGGATGGCGGGTCTTGTCGGGCTCCTCGTTGGTAGCCCGCTCGAGACTCGGATAGAGGAAGCGCTTGTCGGTCGAGATCGCCATGCCCTCGAACCCGGAGCTCGAGCGGAGATTCACCGGCGCCGGAGGCTCCGAGGACTCGTTCTCGGGGGCGCGCACTCCGGGCGTCGCGATCGGGGCCTCGAGGACCTTGCCGGTGCGGTCGGTGTGCAGGAGGAAGGGCCCGAACTCGTCGCCGAAGTAGAAGGTCCCGTCGCGGGCGATCCGCATCGACTCGGGGTCGAAGTCGGAGCCGGTGAGGAGCCGCTCACGCGAGCCCTCGGTGACGATCGGGAAGGGAATCCGGTCGTCGGGGTCGCGGAGCTGGACGAAGTCGAGCACGTCCACCCGCCCGTCCTCGGGGCCGCGCCGCGCGCGCTCGTAGGTGACGCGGACGCGGTAGACGCGCAGGAGGAAGTCGGCGGAGTTCGCCTTCGAGCCGTACCCGTTATCGGGCATCGCCCAGAAGGTGCCGCGACCGGCGTCGAGCAGGGCCGAGAAGCCTCCGACCGGCTGCTTGGGGAACGGAGCGGGCGCGGGGGACGACCCCTGGCCGCGCTGCTCCACCGGCAGGATCGCGCGGCCTTCGAGGGTGTCGTCGCGGGGGGCGGCATCGGCCGCGACCGAGCCGGCACCGAGAGCTGTCAGGGCGGCGAGCACGGCAAGAAGCGCGGGCTGGCGTCGGCGGGCGGGCATGCGACCTCCTCGGACGGCGTAGACGTTCTCCGGGCCTCCCGCGCCTGGCGCGAGGGCGAGTCGTACGAGAGCAGCGCGAGGCCGCCTGCCTGTGACCAGCCGGTGACCGAGCTGTTGCAGTTCGGTCACCGGGAATGGGGCCGTACTCGCTTGGCGTCGATGTTCACCCCCGTGCGAGGCTCACCCCAGCGCCACCGCGCCGGCGACGTAGGCCCCGTAAGCGGTCATCAGTCCCGCGCCCTCCGCACGCCCGAGCTGCCCGCGCGCCAGCAGGCCGAGAAGGATGGCCACGACGAGGATCAGAACGGGGCCGTGGAAGCCGCTCACCGCAGCCGGCACGTCGATCGGTCGCACGAGCGCGATCACCCCGAGCGAGCCGGTCAGGAGGAAGAGCAGCGTTCCGAGGGCGTTGCCGACGCTGATCTCCGGGTGCCCGCGATGGGCCGGCAGCATCTCGAGCACCACCTCGTCGAAGGAGACGGCGGCCGCGACCACGAGCAGGCCGAAGACGGTCTCCGAGACCCCGAGGCTGTCGACGATCCCCCGCGTGCCGAAGACCAGCACCTCGGCGCCGACGACGAGTCCGGCGAGGCCGAGGAGCAACCGCAGCCAGGGGCGGCGCGGTCGCACCCCGTCGGGCTCAGGGGCCTGCCCCGCCCGCCGCGCGCTCAGGGCCAGCACGGCGACGAGCGGTACGTAGGCGACGACCAGCACGGCGCCGTCGGCCCGCGAGACGGTCCCGTCGGCGAGCAGAGCGACGGGCAGGACGGTGGCGAGCGCCGCGGCGACCAGCATCGGGCGGGGAGTGCGAACCGAGAACGGCGCGACGACCGCGGCGAGACCCACGCCGATGGTCACGAGGAACACGGCCGCCCCGACCGAGGTCCCGAGCGCGGTGCCGGCCAGACCGTCGAGCGTGGCGGCGACCCCGGCCCCGGTCGACTCGACGTCGAAGCCGAGGACGAGCGCCGACAGCGCGAGCCCCGAGAGCCCGGCGGCGGCCGCCCATCCGGTCAGCGCCTTGACGAGCCCCTCGACTGACTCGACGAGCAGCCAGGCGCCGCCTGCGAACGCGACCAGGGAGAAGAGGACGCTCACGGCCGCGTCAAGCCCGCGGAGAGGTACTCAAGCATGTCGTGTTCGCGGCTCATGCGCAGATAGCCTGACTGGTGTGTCCGTCTTCGACGACCCTCCCGCGGAGCTCTCGCCCGAGCGGGTCGCCGAGCTCCTGGAGCGCGGCGAGATCCAGCTGATCGACGTGCGCGAGCCCTACGAGCACGAGGCCGGCCGCATCGACGGCGCGCGGCACATCGTGCTCGAGCGCTTGGCCTCCGAGGCCGAGACCATCGACCGCGACCGGCCCGTCGTCTTCCAGTGCCGGCTCGGCGCGCGCTCGGCCATGGCGACCCAGGCCTTCCGCGCCTCCGGCTACGACGCCCACAACATGACCGGTGGCATCCAGGCGTGGGTCGAGGCGGGCCTGCCCCTGTCACCGGCCGGTGGGTACGTGGCCCCGCACTGACCCGCGTGAGGGATCGCTTCGTCGTCGAGCCGCCTGTTGCGCTACCGCCGGGCTACGTCGTGCACGTCCCCGGCCGCGGCGAGCTGTTCGTCCGCGACTCGGGCGGCGAGGGCCCGGCGGTGCTCCTCCTGCACGGGTGGATCTTCCAGTCCGACCTCAACTGGTATCGGACCTACAAGCCCCTGATCGCTGCCGGCTACCGCGTCCTGGCGATCGACCACCGCGGCCACGGTCGCGGCCTGCGCGCCGAGCAGCCGTTTCGGCTGAGCGAATGCGCGGCCGACGCGGCCGCGGTGGTCGACCGGCTCGGCTGCGGACCGGTGACGGCGGTCGGCTACTCGATGGGCGGCGCGATCGCGCAGCTCATGGGCCGCGATCACGCCGCTCAGGTGTCGGGCCTCGTCCTCTGCGCGACCTCCCGCGACTGGCAGGACCCGCGGATGGCCGCGGCCTTCGCCGCGATGGGCCTGGTGCGGGTCACGCTCAACCTCTTCCCCTACGCCTTCTGGCGCCGGGCCCTTGCCCGCGAGGGCTTCCCCGACGACGCCACCACGGCCTGGGTGGCCGCCGAGCTCTCACGCGGCAGCGCGCGCGACATCGCCGAGGCCGGGCGTGAGCTCGGGCGCTTCGACAGCCGGCCGTGGCTGCGCTCGGTCGCGGCGCCGGTGGCCGTCGTGGTGAACACGCGGGACCGGACGCTGGCGGTGCGCAAGCAGTACGAGCTGGCGGCGGGGGTCGACGGGGCGCGGTTCGAGTTCGACGGCGATCACATGGCGGTGGTGGGGCAGGGACGGCGGTATGCGGAGACGCTGCTCGAGGCGATCGGGGCGGTGGCGGGTGAGGATCGTGTGGGGGTGCGGCTGCCGGCTGCGTAGGTAGGCGGTCGGGGAGAGAATGCCCGAGCACTTGCGAGGCACTGCGCGACTCGCGCCCGAGCAGAGAAGGCCGACCGGCCGTCCTCATCGAGCCGAGTTCGCGTCAAGCGGCGGTGGCGCGGGAGACGCGCCTACGCGTGGTCGTGCAGGACCACGGCGGGCTCCTCCTCGCTGAGAGGCACGAGGTGGTACTGCACGGCGAACCCGAGCGCGCCCGCATACTTCTCGATCGTCGAGATCTTCGCGTCCGCGGCAGTCTTCTCCAGCGCCGACACTGCCGACTGGGAGGTGCCCATGGCGGCAGCGACCTTCGTCTGCGAGACCTTGTTCCGCTTGCGCTGGGTCGCCAGCGTCGAGAGCAGCTCCCGGTTGCGGTGCGCCTGCGCCATGAGATGGGGAAAGTTGGGATTAGCTGCAGTGCTCTCCGCGATGACCTCGTCAAGGAAGTCCATTTCTTCAGCCATGGTGGTCGCTCCGGTGGGTTGGTGTCCGCGCGAGCGGAGGCTTCTATAGGAGACATAATATCACCCTGCTCATATTACGCCCAGGCTCATTGGCGACGCAGCCGACCTTGTTGAGGGCTACTCGCCTTTGTTCTCCTTCTTACCGCGGTCCTCCCAGTCTTTGAGGCGCTTGGTGGCGAGGTCGATCTTCGCGGCTGGCGTCTTCTGCGTCTTCTTCTCGAAGCCGTCGAGGGAGAGCAAGATGCGGCCCCGGCCGCTAACCGAGGCGAACGTGATGCGATGGATGACCTCGCCTTGGTCCACGCGGACCTCCCAGATGCGTCCTCGAAGCTTCCGCGCACCGCCCTCGCGCTGGCCCTTCTCGCGCACGAGCGCCATCGCGTCGAGGATGGCTGCGCGCTGGTCGTCGGGTACGCCCATCAGGAAATCCTTGACCGGGCGCTGCCCACCCTCCGTCCTGTAATCGCGCCACCGGCGCTTGACTTCTGCCATCGCCGCCCTAACGGTGACACGCGGTGCGGCCTCTCCGGTGTGGCGCTCTCGCGTCGCCGTGACCGTGGCCCAGCAGCGAACCCTCGAGCCGAGTACGCCGGTGCTCCTCCTGCACGGGTGGATCTTCCAGTCCGACCTCAACTGGTATCGGACCTACAAGCCCCTGATCGCTGCCGGCTACCGCGTCCTGGCG
>JACCTJ010000220.1 GCA_013812485.1 Thermoleophilaceae bacterium | reverse complement strand
CAGGTCTTCGCCCTGGCCGGGCGCACCACCGTCGCCGAGGCCTGTCGCACGTTCGGCATCCACCGCTCGACCTACTACCGCTGGCGAGCCCAGGTCGAGCGCCACGGGCTCGAGATGCTGCGTCCGCGCGAGCGCCGGCGCCCCCCAGATGCCCAATGCGCTGCCGAAGATGGTCGAGGAGCGGATCGTCGCCTTCTCGATCGCCCACCCCGGTCTCGGGCTCCAGCGCGTGGCCTCCGAGCTCGCCCGGCTCAAGTGGGGCGGCCTTCCGCGAGTCGAAGAACGGCGTCTGGCGCACCCTGCGACGACACGGACTCTCGACCCGAGCCAAGCGCCTGGCCCTGGTCGCCGGCTACGCCGCCCCCTACGAGCCGCCGCGCGAGCCCTCACAAGAGCGCCACATGCAGGCCGATCGCCCGGGGGAGCTCGTCGGGATGGACTGCTTCTTCGTCGGGCGCCTGCGCGGCACCAAGCACCCGGTCTGGCAGCTGACGGCGATCGACGTCCACTCCTCCTACGCGTGGGCCGAGCTCGTCACCTGCCCCACAGGCCACCCCACCGGGGCCCAGACCTCAAAGCTAGCTCGGCGGGTGGCCACCGAGCTGCGGAGCACAGGTTGGGCGCTCGAGCGGGTGCTCTGTGACAACGGCGGCGAGTTTCGAAGCCGCGAGTTCGGCGAGCAGGTCGAGCGCCTGGGGGCGCGCAGGACCCACATCCACGCCGGCCGTCCGCAGACCAATGGCAACGTCGAGGCTCTGCACCGGACAATCCTCGACGAGTGCTGGCGCCCGGCCTTCGCGCGCTACCTCTACGTCCTGACTGGGCTCAGGCGCGAGCTCAAGACCTACCTGCGCTTCTACAACAACGACCGCGTCCACCACGGTCGGCTGACGGCCGGGAGGATCCCGGCCGACATCGTCTACGGTGCTCGCAAGATGGAGGCGAGATGAGGCGCAGGTGTCGCCACATCTCGGGGGCGGTGCAACCTAAGCCGCCGCCCGCGCTGCCGGCACGAACCGCAGCGACCCGGGCAGGAACGGAATCACCGCCCGCTTCACGTACTCCGCTCCCCCCGCGACCATGGCCTTGCGCACCAGCGTCGGCGGCAGCGGCGAGAAGCCGAACTGGCGGCGGATGGTGTCGGGCAGGAGGGCGACGGTGATGAAGTTGACGGTCTCGAGCAGCGGGCGGGCGACCCAGGGCAGCGGCGGCTCGAAGACGATCTGGCGGGCGCGGGTGCGCGCCCAGTCGGTGACCACGAGCGATCCGCCCTCGAGCATGTCGCGGCGGTAGGCGAACAGGTCGGCGAGGGTGTCGGGCATGTCCTCGTCGCGCAGGCCGAACAGGCGCCCAACGATCTTGTAGTCGTCCCAAAGCGCGGCCTGCTCGCGCTCGCTCATAGCGCGCACGTACTTCGGGTAGACCACGAACACCGAGTCGACGAGCGTGAAGAGGATCCACAGCAGCAGGTCGGGCTGATCTGCGCGGTAGGGAGTGCCGGCCGGATAGGGCCCGGCCTCCTCCTTGAGCGTCCCGCGCACCCGCTTGTGCATGGCGCGGACGTGGGCGGTGGCCGCGTCGGCCTCATCGCGCGGACCCCAGCCGATCGTGCTCATGACCTCGGCCGTGCGGGCGAGGCGGTCGTAGGGCTCGTCGAGGCCGGTCGAGTGGGCCAGCAGCCCCGAGACCGCCAGCGGATGGGCGGCCTGCATGAGCAGCGCGCGCGGACCGGCGAGGATCATCGCGCGCTCGCGGTTGACCCGGCGCAGCATCGACTGGTCGGTGAAGTAGCTCTCCATGCCTCACAAGTTACGGTCCCTACACTCGATTGGACCATGCCGGCACAGGCTTACCGGGGCAAGGAGTGCATCTGCCAGTTCCGCCGCGGGCTGTGCGATCAGACCTGCGTGCAGGGCATGCTCGAGACGCCCTTCTACATCGCCTGCCTCAAGCTCACCGGGCGTCGCTGCCTCGTGGTCGGCGGCGGCGACGTCGGCCTCGAGAAGGTCGAGGGCCTGCTGGCCTGCGACGGCGAGGTGACGCTCGTCTCGCCCGAGGCGATCCCCGCTCTGCAGGCGCTCGCCGACGAGGGCTCGATCCGCTGGGAGCAGCGCGAGTACCGCCGCTCCGACCTCGAGCGCACCTTCATCGCCATCGCCGCCACCGGCGACACCGACGTGAACATCCGTGTCTGGGAGGAGGCCGAGGAGCGGGCGATGCTCGTCAACGTCGTCGACGTGCCGCCGCTGTGCAACTTCATCCTCCCGGCCATCGTCCGTACCGGGCCGCTGGCCATCGCCATCTCCACGGCCGGGGCCTCGCCGGCGCTGGCCAAGCGGATCAAGGCGGAGATCGCGGAGGAGTACGGCGAGCCCTACGCACGCCTGGCCGAGATCCTCAACGAGGTACGCGGCTGGGCCAAGGGCACGCTGCCCACCTACCAGGACCGCAAGGCCTTCTTCGAGTCGATCGTGGGCGGCGACCCCGACCCGGTCGAACTGCTGCGCCAGGGCGAGGAGCCCGCGGTGAGCGAGCTCGTCGAGCGGGCGCAGCGCAACGCCGAGGCGCGACTCGAGTCCTCCGCCGCGGTGGCGTAAGCGGGATCCGAGCCGCGCCGAGCCGGCGCGGCTCCCTCAGCTCGTCTCCAACAGCCGGTTGAAGAACGAGCGGTAGCGCTGGAGCGCCACGCGCAGGTCCTCGGTCGAGGCCTCGCCGCCGCTCGCCCACTGGGACTCGAGGTCCTTGCGCTCGCGGGCGAACCCGTCGGCGAGCCGCTGCATGACCTCGGCCACGAGGCCGTCGGCCTCCTGGACGCAGCGCTGAGGCTCGTCGACGAAGCCGACCTGCACGTCCTGCCAGCGGCGCTCGAACTCGCGGGCGTCGTTGTCGGCCAGCAGCGCCGACTCCCCGGCACCGTGGCCGGCCGTCGTTGGCGTGCCGGCTCCGGCAGGCGCGCCACCTGCTGCGCCGCCGCCCGCTCCGGCGTGCCCCGCGCCATGCTCGGTCGCGACCCCGCCCGGGGCGCCCGGAGCGCCGCCCTCGGTCTGTTGCGCCACGGGGGCGCCGGCCTGGGCCACAGGTGCGCCTCCCTGAGCGCCGGCCCCGTGCGGATCGTGTGCGCCTCCCTGAGCGCCGGCCGCGTGCGGATCGTACGCGCCGCCCCCTTGCGGATCGTGTGCGCCGCCGCCCTGCGGGACCCCACCTC
>JACCTJ010000214.1 GCA_013812485.1 Thermoleophilaceae bacterium | reverse complement strand
AGGAGTGCGCCCGCTCCCACGCTGCGAAGTCGTCCGTGAAGTAGAGCATCCGGGTCTTCTTGAACTCCGTCGACGAGTAGAGCGTCGCGCGTTCCTCGATCCCCATCTCCTCCGCGATCGCGCCGAGGATGGCGTCGCACTCCTCCTTCGACCGCCCGTGAGCCATCGTGAACACCGAATAGGGCCAGTCGGCGTACGTCGGGCGCTGGTAGCAGTGCGAGATTCCGCGGTAGGCGGCCATGCGCGGACCGAGCTCGAGGACCCGCTCCTCCGGCACGTTCCACACCCCCATGCCGTTGGCCGAGAATCCGGCGCGGCGGTGGAAGAGGATCGCAGCGACCCGCCGCAGCGCCCCGCGCTCGCGCATCGATTCGAGGTGCTCGAGCATGCTCGCCTGATCGATGCCGATCGCCGCCGCGGCCGGCGCGTAGGGCTCCGGCACGACCGGCATGTCGCCCTGGAGGTTGCGGATCACCGCGAGGTCGAGGTCGGTGACCTCGATGGCCTCGGGCTCGGAGTAGTCCTCGGCCACCCCGGCCGCGCTCGCGAGCGTCTCCGTGCCGCCCTCCATCTCGAGGTCCATGCGAATCTTGAACAGCCGCAGCGTCGGCAGCTGGCGCATCGCGGTCGCGCCGGCCTCCGCGCCAAGGATCTCGAGCGTGCCATCGAGCCCGAGCCTGGTGCCCGGCTCGACGGCGATCGTGAACCACATGTTGAAGTCGTGGTTGCGCAGGTAGTTGTGGGTTACGCCCGGATGAACGTTGATGGCCTTCGCCGCGCGCCACGGGTGCTCGGGATCGACGCGAGCGGCCACGAGCATCGACTTGTAGCCGAGCACGCGCGTGTCGAAGATCGGCGTGACCTGGCGGATGATGCGCTCGTCGAGTAGGCGCCGGGTGCGCCGCAGCACCTCGTCCTCGGTGACCTCCGCCAGCGCGGCGACGCGCGCGTAGGGGCGCGGCTCGAGCGGGAAGCGGCCCTGGAGCAGGTTGAGCAGCCGCTTGTCGAGCTCGTCGAGGGCGACTGCGGCGCCGCCCGCTCGGGAGCGGGTCTTGGGCGTGGCGGTCAGTTGAGCCATTGAGCAACCTCGCGGGCGTGGTAGGTGACGATGACGTCGGCGCCGGCGCGGCGGATGCCGGTCAGCGCTTCGAGCACGGCGGCCCGCTCGTCGAGCAGGCCGGCCGCGGCGGCGGCCTTGATCATCGCGTATTCACCGCTCACGTTGTACGCGGCCACGGGCACGCGGGTCGACTCCTTGACGCGACGGATCACGTCGAGGTAGGGCAGCGCGGGCTTGACCATGACCATGTCGGCGCCCTCGTCCACGTCGAGCAGCGCCTCGCGCACGGCCTCGTCGGCGTTGGCGGGATCCATCTGGTAGGAGCGCCTGTCGCCAAACGCCGGCGCGGATCCGGCGGCCTCGCGGAAGGGGCCGTAGAAGGCTGAGGCGAACTTGGCGGCGTAGGAGACGATCGGCACGCCGGAGTGGCCCTCGGCGTCGAGCTGGGCGCGCAGCGCTCCCACCCGGCCGTCCATCATGTCGCTCGGAGCGATCGCGTCGGCTCCGGCGCCGGCGTGCGAGAGCGCGGTCTTGGCCAGCAGCTCCAGGCTGATGTCGTTGTCGATCTCGCCGTCGGCGCGCACGACCCCGCAGTGGCCGTGCGAGGTGTAGCCGCACAGGCACACGTCGGTGAGGACGAGCAGCTCCGGGTGGGCCTCCTTGAACGCGCGCACCGCGAGTTGGACGACGCCCTCGTCGTCGTAGGCCCCCGAGCCGCGCTCGTCCTTGTCGGCGGGAACGCCGAACAGGAGCACCGCGGGGACGCCGGCCGCCTGTGCCGCCCCGGCCTCCTCGACGGCGAGCGCGATCGAGTGACGCGCGACCCCGGGCATGGCCTCGATCGGCGTGCGCTCCTCGGTGCCCAGCTGCACGAACAGCGGCAGCACGAGGTGCGACGGCGAGAGCTCGGTCTCCCGCACGAGCGCGCGCAGGGCGCCGGTGCGTCGCATGCGCCGAAGGCGTGTGGCGGGGAAGGCCATGGGTCGAGTGTAATTGCCGCTTGCCCTCCCGAGCGTGTACGACGCGCGCGAGCTCGACCCGCGCGCGCTGCAGTTCATCTTTGCCACCCGGCGAGTGGACGTTACTCTCCCCGGCCGTGCTCTTCGGACCGATCCTGTTCGGCCTGCTCGGACTCCTCTTCGGCTCGATCGCGCGAGGGGGCTCCTGGCTCGCCGTTCTGTTCCCCGTCTTCTTCGGCGTCCTCGACATCGCCTCGGAGGGCGCGGACGTCGAGAGCCTCACGCTCATCGTCATCTCGATCGTGCTCGCCGCGGTCGGCGTCTTGCTCGGGCAGCGCCTCGTACGCCCGCGCTGGGACAAGGAGCGCCAGCGCGCCTAAGGACGACGCGCCCGGGCTTCCTAGCCGAAGCGCCGCAAGCCCAGACGCGCCGCGGTGGCGAAGGCCAGGGCCAGGACGAGCAGGTGCACCAGCGGGGCGAGGAGATCGCTCGATCCGTCGAGCGCAGCAACGAGCGCGGCGAGCGCCGGGTCGAACGGGAACAGCGCCGAGATCACCTGCGTGGCGTCGTAGAGCCCGCTGCTCACCGCCCCCGAGGGCACGAGGGCGAGGAAGGCGATCGGCAGCGAGACCATGAAGGCGAGCAGCGACGCGGCGCGGACCTCGCGAGCCAGCGCGCCGATCGCCGCGCCCATGGCCGCGAAGCCGAGCGCGCCGGCGACCGCCGCGGCCGCCCAGAGCGGGAAGCGGGCCCAGTCGAGCTCGACGAAGAGGGCGAGGCCGCAGAGCATGAGCAGGGCCACGACCGAGGAGCACGCCGCGGCGAGGCCGACCTTCTCGGCCAGCAGGGTCGTGCGTGAGACGAGTCCGCGCACGAGCCGGCGGAAGGCGTTCTCCTCGCGCTCGAGGGCGAGCGTGCCGGCGGCCAGCAGGAGGGTCACGAACATCAGCGAGACCGTCACCGCGAGCGCCACCGCGAACGATGAGAGCGCGGTCGAGCCCGCGCCCTCGACCACGCGCGCGTCCACGCGAATCGGCTCGCCGACGGAGGAGAGCACTTCGTCGGAGAGGTCGAGGTTCTGGCGCGCGAGGCGGCCGAAGTCGATGACCTGCTGGATCTGGCGCGCCTCGGGCGAGTTCGGCGGGACCTTGGCCCGGGCCTGGCGGAGAACCTGCTCCGCGGGCCCGAGCCCGAGCACGTTGAAGGAACGGCCGAGGAAAGAGAAGTCGCCGCCCGAGACCACGAGGTCGAGGTAGTCGAGCGCGACGTCGGTGAACTTGCGCGTGAGCGCGGCGTTCGCGTCCTGGACCTGGGACTTGATGGTGTCCTGCACGAACTGGGCCTTGACCGGCTCCTCGGCGTTGTAGAGGACCTCGACGGTGGCCGGCTCGAGCCCGATCTGAAGCTTGGTGGTGATGTCCGCGGGGATGATCAGAGCGCCGAGCACCTCGCCCTCGCGCACAAGCTCCATCGCCTCCTCGCGGCTGCCGACCCGGACGGGGTCGACGGCCTCGAACAGCTCCTCGGAGTAGCGCGCGGTGTTGACCTCCTCGCCTCCGAGGCTGATGATCTCGCCGCCGGCCGGGACCTGGTTGAGGATGGCCACGCGCGGCTTCTCCGGCGCGCGGGACAACGCGAGGCCGATCAGGACCGAGACGACGATCGGGTAGATCACGAGCAGCGCCACGAGCAGGGGCGAGCGCCGCAGGATCTGGAGGTCCTTGAGCAGGAGCCATCGCACGGTCAGCTGACTGATTCCAAGGCCGTGTGCGGTGTCGTGGAGTCGGTCATCTAGTGCCCGCGCCGGCGCAGGAACTCGACGAAGGCGGTCTCGAAGCCCAGCCCGCTCGCGCCGACGACGTCCTCGAGCTCGCGCGGTGACCCGACGTAGACGACCTCTCCGTCGGCCAGGACCACGACGCGGTGGGCGTGACGCTCGGCCTCCTGCACGTTGTGGGTCGAGTAGACGACCGCCGTACCGCCCGCGAGGAGCCCGCGCAGGAACTCCCACAGGCGCTCGCGCTGGCCGGGATCGAGCGCCGTCGAGGGCTCGTCGAGCAGGAGCACCTGCGGCTCGGAGAGGAGGCCGATGGCCACGTTGACGCGCTGGCGGTTGCCGCCCGACAGCGTCTCGACGCGGTCCCCGGCCCGGTCGCCGAGACCGGTCTGAGCCAGCATGCGCTCGACCGCCGCGCCCACGTCGGCACAGCGCTCGAGGCGCGCGAACAGACGCAGGTTCTCGGCCACGGTCAGGCGCCCGTAGAGCGCGGGCTGCTGGGGCACCCAGCCGATCTCCTCGGGCCGACGGCTGACCGTGCCGCCGTCGGCCCGCGTCTCGCCGGCGAGGATGGAGAGCAGGGTTGTCTTGCCCGCGCCGTTGGGGCCGATGATCGCGAGGAGCTCGCCGGGCCGTGCGGCGAGCGAGACCTGCCTCACGGCGTGCCGCGCCCCGTAGCGCTTCGAGACCCCTCGCGCCTCAAGCACGGGTGCCGCGCCCGCGCCCGGGGCGGATACGCCCGTCCCGGGCCTTGCCGATTGCGTCATCTCGGGCAACGGTAGAGGAGTGAGAACATGCCGGCGTGCGCTTCCTCTTCGTCGGTGACGTGGTGGGCTCCCCCGGGCGGCGAGCGCTCGAGTCGCTGCTCCCGGGGCTGCGTGAGCGCCACCGAGTCGACTTCGCGGTGGTCAACGGCGAGAACTCCGCGGGAGGCCTCGGCATCACCGAGAAGACTGCGGGGCAGATCTTCGCCGCGGGGGCTGACGCCATCACCCTCGGCAACCACGTGTGGAAGCACCGCGAGGTCTACGACTACCTCGACCGCGAGCCGCGAATCGTGCGGCCGGCCAACTACCCGAAGGGCAACCCGGGCCGCGGCGCCACCGTGGTCGAGGGTGCCGGCGGCTTGAAGCTCGGGGTGGTCAACCTCTCCGGCCAGCTCTTCATGGGCGCTGCGCGCTCGCCGTTCTCCGAGATCGATTCCGTCCTCGCCGAGCTGCGCGGCCACGCCACCCACGTGCTCGTCGACTTCCACGGCGAGGCGACGAGCGAGAAGGTGGCGATGGGCTGGCACCTCGACGGCCGCGTGACCGCTTGCGTCGGCACTCACACCCACGTTCCAACCGCGGATGCGCGCGTGTTGCCCGGCGGCACCGCCTACATCACCGACGTGGGCATGACCGGTCCGCACGGCGGGGTGATCGGCGCGAATCGTGAGCCGGCGGTGCGCGGATTCGTGACGCAGATGCCGCAGAAGCTCGGGACCTCGGAGGATGACCCGGCGCTGAACGGCGTCGTGGTCGAGGCGGGTGACGACGGGCGGGCGACGTCGATCGAGCAGTTGCTGGTGCGGGCGTAGGGCCGGCGTTCGGGGTTGCCGGGTCGCTTCGGAGGTCCGGAAGCGGCGGGTGCGGGGCTCGCGTCACCGCCCGCGGCACGGCCGCGCCAATCCTCCTACGCCGGCACCCGTCCCGCCGCGAAGCTCCACATCTTGTTGCCCACGAAGTTGAGCGGCGTCGCCGCCGCCACGGAGACCGCCTGGGCGACGACCTCCGGGGTCGAGGCGCCCACGACGAGCAGCTGGAGCATCGCCGCCTGGAAGACGAACGCCGCCGTGCTCACCGCGAAGAAGCGCGGCGCCTGAAAGCGCGCTCTCTCGCCGCTTGCGCCGAACGTCCACCGTCGGTTCCAGCAGAAGTTGTTGGCCACGGCGACCGCGAAGGCGATCGTCGCCGCAAGCAGGTGGTGCAGGCCGAACGCCGAGAGCACCGCCGTGAACACGACGAGGTTGACCACGTAACCCGACCCGCCGACGAGACAGAACTTGACGAGCTGAAGCCAGTTGTGGCGACGGCGCATGCCCTGGCGCACGCGCAGGTGGACGGACGGCGCGGGGGCCATCGGAGGCGGTGGCGCCACGAGCGTCTCCTCGGTGGGCATCGAGGCAGGCTAGCCGACGCCCTCGGCGTCCCCCTCGCGCGCAACGCCGAAGTGCCCGAGTACGAGCGGCGTCACGTCCTCGATCGACCACTGCTCACGGGCGGGCGGCGCGCCCTCCCCCTCGAGCCCGCAGGCGAGCAGCACTCCGAGCGAGTCGTGGCGATGCAGCGAGCCGTGGCTGCCGCCCCCGATGTGGTGCGACCCGCCCCAGTCGAGGAACTCATAGCCCGGAGCCGCCGAGCAGAGCACGTCGCCCGAGTGGCGCGAGTGCAGCGCTCGCCACAGCCGTCGCAGGCCGTCCGGATAGGTGCGGCTGCCCACGCGCCCGTCCTCGACGCTCAGGGCCAGCACGCCGAGGTCTCCCTCGACGCTCCAGCGCTCGCCGCGGGCGTCGACGAGATCGCCGCCGGAGGCGAATCGCAGCTCGCCGCTCGGGCCGGTCACCACCGCCTCCGCCCGCTCGAGCCGCGCGCAGATGTCGACGCCGTCCACGCCGGCGAGGGCCGCGGCCGCCGTCCGCACCAGCTCCTCGCGGCGCTCGAGGTTGAGAACGTAGACCCCCGCGAAGCGGCCGATCGGGCACACGGCGATGTCGGCCTCGGCGGGGTCGCCGCCGCCTGGTGCGAGCACGCGGAGGTCGCCGAAGACGCCGCTCAGGCTGACCATGTCCTCGACGGCGGTCTGGGAGTGGTCGGACATGACGATCACCGCGTGATCCTCGAGGAAGGCGTCGATCCCGCCGGCCACGTGCATCATGCGCTCGAGCGCGCGGTCGGCGGCCTCGATCGAGGTCACCTGAGCGTAGGGCCCGCGCCGGTGCGAGTAGGTGTCGTTGTCGGGCAGCGAGAACAGCATGAAGTCGAAGAGGTCGTTCTCGACGAGGTGCGCGCCGACGCAGGCGGTGTGCTGATCGCGCTGGCCCGGCATCCCGAGGGTCGAGATGCAGCCGGTGTCGCGGGAGGCGAAGAGGTCGGCGTAGAAGAGCTCGCCCGGGCCCCAGGTGCCGTAGGTGAACTGTGCGGCGCGGGCGATCCACGGGTAGATGCCGGCGTCTGCCGGCTGGTGACGCGTGCGGCCGCGGTAGATGAGATAGGTCGTGCCTGCGGTGCGCAGGCCGGCGTCGTCGAGGTGCTCGAACACCGTCCTGTGCGCGCGGGTCAGGTGGGCGAGGTTCATGTTGTAGACGGTGTCGATGAGCGAGCGGCGCACGCCGTGGGCCTGGGAGGCCGAGAACGAGGAGCCGTACTCGACGTAGCGCTCCTCACCGCGGTGGTACCAGTTCGTCGACGGGATCTGGTGCTGCTCCACGGAAAGCCCCGTGGCGATCGAGGCGGCGCAGACCGGGGTGAGCGAGGGGAAGGCGGCGGCGCAGTCGCGCACATGGAGGCCGCGCTCGCTCAGCGCGGCCAGCACCGGCGCGCGGCCCTCGGTGATCGCACGGTCGAGCATCTCAGGCTTGAGCGCGTCGATCACGCCGAGGACGACCTTCTTACCCTTGGGCCGCGTCGAGGCCACCTCAGGCGCCTCTGGGCGAGCCCGTCCGCTGAACGATCACCGCAGGATCCGCAGACCCTCGTACTTGCGCCCACGCTCAGAGCGCGAGCGCACGAGGAGCACGACGAAGACCAGGAGCGCGACCAGGGCGAGCGGCGGCGCGAAGATGGCCACGGCGGCGAGCACCAGGGCCACCACGTCGGCGTAGATCGCGAACAGTGGAGCGGCCGAGGTCGCGGCTCGCGCCCGGGCGCGAGCGAGCAGGCGGGCGACGGCAAAGAAGCCGAGCGCGGCGCACGCGGCGCCGACGATCAGACCGATCCAGCCCGGCTGCTGTGCCGCGGAGATCGCTCCCGCGCACAGCAGCGCTCCGAGCACGCCGCCGGCCAGCGCCAGCCCGATCTCGAGCGGCCGGCCGACGCGCCGGCGCTCGGCCGCGTAGGCACCCACGGCGAGCACGAGCACCGCGAACAGGAAGATCGGCGACTCGAGGAAGTCGAGCGTGCCGCGCTCGAAGTCGATACCGACGTTGGCGCCGGCGAGCGCGCCGGCGAGCAGCGGCGGCAGGAACGGGCGTACCCCGCTCGCTCCGGCGAGACCGGCTCCCGTGGCGATGGCGAGGAGGAGGGAGATGGGCGGCGGGGGTCGGTAGGCTCGGGGAGCGCCATGACTGTAGACGACGCCCACGGCGGGACCGCAGGCCCCACCCGGGGAGGCGGAAGGTCCGGGGAGCGCTCCGGCGAACGGGGAGGCGTGCCGCCGCCGCGCTCGACCTCGCGCGACCTCGAGCGCTACGCGGGCCTGTTCGCCTCGCGTACGCGCGTGATGCGCTCCTCGGCCATGCGCGACCTGATGGCGGTGACCGAGCGGCCCGAGGTGATCTCGCTCGCGGGCGGCCTGCCCGACACGAGCACCTTCCCGCCCGAGACCTTCGCCGCGATGGCTCAGCGGGTCGCCGCCGAGTCGTGCGCCCGCGCGCTCCAGTACGGGCCGACCGAGGGGCTCGCCGACACCAAGGTCTGCATCGCCGAGGTCATGGCCGCCGAGGGGATGTCGGTCGACGGCGACGACCTCATCGTCACCACCGGCGGCCAGCAGGTTCTAGACCTCGTGACGAAGACGCTGATCGACCCGGGCGACGTCGTCGTCGCCGAGGCGCCGACCTACCCCGGCGCGGTCCCCGTCTTCTCCTCCTACCAGGCCGACGTCGTGCAGATCGACGTCGACGATCGCGGCATGCGCGTCGACCTGCTCGACGAGGCGCTTGACCGGCTCGAGCGCGAGGGCCGCCGGCCGAAGTTCGTCTACACCGTGCCGAGCTTCCAGAACCCGGCCGGGGTGACGATGTCGCTCGAGCGCCGCCACCGCCTGGTCGAGATCGCGCGCCGGCGGGAGCTGCTCGTGCTCGAGGACAATCCGTACGGGCTTCTGCGCTACGAGGGCAGCGCCGAGCCGACGCTGCGCTCGCTCGACGGCGGGCTCTACGTGATGTATCTGGGGACGTTCTCGAAGATCCTCTCGCCGGGGATCCGGCTCGGCTGGGTCGCCGCGCCGCCGCCGGTGCTCGAGAAGATCAACCTGGGCAAGCAGGCCGCCGACCTATGCACCTCGACGCTCTCGCAGCTCATGGTCCGCGCCTACTTCGAGGAGGCGGACTGGCGGCAGTACGTCGACTCTTTGACCGAGATCTACCGCGCGCGCCGCGACACCATGCTCGACGCCCTGGCCGAGTTCTTCCCCGCCGAGGCGGAGTGGACGCGGCCCGCCGGCGGGCTGTTCATCTGGGTCACGCTGCCGGACTTCATCGATACGACCGACCTGCTCGCGCGCGCGTTGCGCGACAACGTCGCCTTCGTGCCCGGCGAGGCCGCGTATCTCGACGGGCGAGGACGCTCCTCGATGCGGCTCAACTTCTCGGGCTCGAACGAGGACGCGGTGCGCGAGGGCGTGCGGCGGATCGGCAAGGTGGTCTCCGAGCAGGTCGCGCTTTACGGGACTCTCACGGGCACGCGGCCGCACGCGACGCGCGTGCCCGAGCCGCGCCGCCACACCCCGGCGCCGCGCGAGGCGTCGACGCCGTCCCGGG
>JACCTJ010000212.1 GCA_013812485.1 Thermoleophilaceae bacterium | reverse complement strand
CTAGAGCGGGTTCCAACAACCGATCGCGCGCTCGAGCGCAAACCAGAAAGGGCGGGTGCGATGCCCCAGCGAAAACGCGACGACCACAGGCTCCCTCGACCCCGTGCGGGACCCGGTCGCTGGACCTCCTTCGTAGCCGACCCCCCTGTGGCGGATCGGCCCGTACGTGGACTCCACGAGCAGTCGAACCCACGGCACCGTCTCCGCGTCGAGCACGACGACCACACGCTCCTCATCCATCTCAGCGGCGAAGACGGCGACGGCTGGACCACGATCGCCGTAGATCGCAGGACCCGCGAGTGGGCGGCGGCACAGGACGCCCGGCAGGTGGACACCGCCCGCGGAGCGGACGAGGCGCTGTACGAACCGTGAGCCGGAGTCAGGTCACGTCCGGGAGATGAGCACGGTGCAGGGGGCGGATCAGCACGTTCTCCAAGGAACGCGCTGAAGAGGCCCATCCGCCGGAACGCATCATCGACCTACGTCAAGAGCGCGAGCACCCGCGCCGGCCCGCCGCTGCCACCCTGGAAGGTCGGCGCCCCGACGCACACCACGGCGCCCGATTCCGGCAGCCGCTCGAGGTTGGCCAGGTTCTCGATCCCGTAACGGCCGCTCGGCAGCCAGCTCACGTGGGCGGCGAAGTCGGCGCTCGCGCCGATGTCGAGCGATGCCGTGTCGAGGCCGATGGCCCGGACCTCGGGACGGTCCTCGCGGAGGAAGTCGGCCGTCTCGACGCTGAAGCCCGGAGAATGCAGTGTGCCGCCCTCGTCGGCGTTCAGGTACGCCGCGGCGTCGCCGGCGCGGGTCCCCCAGCCCGTGAGGGCGAACACGGCACAGCGGTCCGGTAGCCGGCCGTGACGGCGCTCCCACCCGAGCACGTCGTCGGGCTCGATCAGGGCGTCGTCGTCGCCGGCGACCTTGCCGCGGACGTCGATCACCGCCACGGCGAGCACGAGATCGGCGGGGTCGAGACGGTCGACGGTCGCTCCCTCGGCGGCGAAGTGCGCGGGCGCGTCGACGTGGGTCCCGCAGTGCTCGTCAAACGACCACCTGCGGACGAAGAAGCCATCGTCGCCCACCGAGAAGCGCTCGGCCACCTCGACCGGGTTGTAGACCGGGAACAGCGGGAAGTCGGGCCGCAGGGTGTGCGTCAGGTCGACGACCTCGGCCCTGCGCAGCGTGTCGAGTGCCCCGGCGCCCATCGGCTCGGCGATCCTAACCGAGGTGGTCCGCGACGCGTGTCGGCTAAGCGGCCGGAGCCTCGGCCCGCGAGGCCTGCCCGTCGGAGCGCAGCTCCGCCGGCTGGCGCCCGAGCAGCCCGGAGAGCAGTTGCCCGAGCGTGCGGTCGGCCACCAGCTCGTGGCGCAGCGCCACGTGGGGATGGACCTCGTAGAAGTTGCGCCGCCCAACCCGGTGGCGGGTCAGGTAGCCGCCCTCGACCAGGTCCGACATGATCCGGTGCGCGGCGCGCTCGGTGATCCCGACGTCGGCCGCGATGTCGCGGAGGCGCATGCCGGGGGTGCGGACCACGCACAGCAGAGCCAGCGCGTGGTTGCTCAGGAAGGTCCAGGTCGGCATGGGGTCGATGATACAGACTGCGCGCCGGAGTAAGGTGCCGTCTGACCTGATTGCCAAGACCAATGTCGCATTTCCGACCACGCCTCTGAATTCCGGCGACGCGGCAGGCGGCGAGGGCGAGGGTAGCCTGCCGCGGGTGGAGGAGCTGATCGATCTGGCGCTCGCGGAGGATCTCGGCGCGGGCGACGTGACCGCGGACGCGGTCATCACGCGCGGCGCGCGGGCCCGCGGTCGCATCGAGCAGAAGGGCGAGGGCGCGGTCGCCGGGCTCGAGGTCGCCGCGGCCGTCTTCCGCCGTCTCGATCCGGCGCTGGACTGGCACGCGCACGTCGAGGAGGGAGAGTGGGGTCCGGCCGGCCGCCTCGTCGGCGAGGTCGCCGGGGCGGCGGCGGCGATGCTGGCCGGCGAGCGGGTGGCGCTCAACTTCCTCGGCCGCCTGTCGGGCATCGCCACCCTGACGGCGCGCTTCGTGGGCGCCGTCACGGGGACGGATACGGTCATCCTCGACACCCGCAAGACCACGCCGGGCCTGCGGGCGCTCGAGAAGCGCGCGGTTGCGGCCGGGGGAGGGCGCAACCACCGCGCCGGCCTCTACGACGCCGTGCTCGTCAAGGAGAACCACGC
>JACCTJ010000206.1 GCA_013812485.1 Thermoleophilaceae bacterium | reverse complement strand
AGGTCGACCAGCGGTCGAAAGTAGTCGGTCTCGAACACCGAGCCGACGCCTTGACTCAGCATCGCGACCCGGTCGAGCCCCGCCCCCGTGTCAATGTTGCGCGCCGGCAGCGGCTCGAGCCGGCCGTCCTCGAACAGCTCATACTGCATGAAGACGAGGTTCCAGAACTCGATGAAGCGGTCTGTGTCGTCGCCGGGGCGGTCGGAGTCTCGGCCGTAGGCGGCACCGCGGTCGAGGTAGAGCTCCGAGCACGGACCGCACGGGCCGCTCGGCCCGGCCTGCCAGAAGTTGTCTGCGCGCCCGAGGCGGACGATCCGCTCGTCGGGAACGCCGACGGCGCGCCAGACCTCGATGGCCTCCTGGTCGGGGCCGAGGCCGAGGCGGTCGTCGCCCCCGAACACGGTGATCCAGATGTCCTCGGCGCGGAATCCGAAGCCCCGGGTCGAGAGCTCGAGCGCGTACTCGACCGCGCCCGGCTTGAAGTAGTCGCCGATCGAGAAGTTGCCGAGCATCTCGAAGAAGGTGAGGTGACGCGCGGTGGTGCCGACGTTCTCGATGTCGGGGGTGCGAAAGCACTTCTGGCACGAGGCGAGGCGCGGATGGGGCGGGCGCTCGTCGCCGCGGAAGTAGGGCTTGAACGGCTGCATCCCGGCCGTGGTCAGGAGCACCGACGGATCGTGGGCGGAGGGCACGAGCGAGGCCGAGGGCATCCGGCGGTGGTCGCGCTCCTCGAAGAAGGAGAGGTAGGTCTCGCGGATCTCGGCGGTGTTCACGAAGAGATTGTAGGTTCGCGGCGCGCGTCGCGGTCGACCGGCGTGAGTGGTGGCGGACCTCGGCGTGGTGCTCGCCATCACCCCTGGTCGGCGTCATCGGCGTGGCGCTCGTCTCTCTCCCGCTCGACCTCGCCGCTGAGGCCGCCGACAGCGGACCCCTCTACATGTTGGGCACGATGCTGTCCGACGCCCTCATCGCCTCGTCGCTCTGACCGGCACGTTGCTCTTCTTCGACCTCCGGGCGCGCAAGCCCGACACGACGGCGGCGGTTGCCGAGCCGGGTTCGGGTCCGTCTCGGACCCGTCGGCGCCTCCCGCGACCTGAGCCGGGCCGCGCCCGCGCACACGAACCCCGTCACGCCACCAAGGCTCAGGGATCGACCGCCGCTGCTCGCTCGAGCGCGCTGCGGACCTCGTCGTCCGTGGTCTGGGTGAAGTCGTCGTACCAGACGCTGATGGCCGCCAACGGCTCGGGCGTGGCCACGCAGACGACCTTGTCGACCTCGTCCTCGAGCTCGCGGCAGGTGTCAGGCGCGGCCACGGGCACCCCGAGGACGATCTTCCCCGCCCCGAGGGCGCGCAGCGCGGAGATCGCCGCGCGCATCGTCGATCCGGTGGCGATCCCGTCGTCGACGAGGACGACCGTCCGTCCGGCGACCGCCGGTGCCGGCCGCTCGCCGCGTAGCGCGCGCTCGCGCCGCTCGAGCTCCCGCCCTTCCTCCTGCACGACCTCCTCCACGGCGTCTCGGGACACCTTCGACGCGACGAGAACGCCTGCGTTCATCACCCGTGCGCCGCCCGAGGCGATCGCCCCCATCGCGAGCTCGGGCTGGCCGGGCAGGCCGAGCTTGCGTACGAGGTAGACGTCGAGCGGAGCCCCCAGCGCCGCGGCGACCTCGGCGGCCACGGGCACGCCGCCGCGCGGGAGACCGAGCACGAGCAGACTCGGCTCGTCCGCGAGGTGCCCGAGCCGCGCCGCGAGGCGGCGGCCCGCGTCGCGACGATGACGGAAGATCGGCTTCATTCACGCCGCTCCGGCGCCGGGCGTCCCTACCGCGAGAGCGTGTCGCGCATGTCCTCGAGCGAGCGGCGGATGAGGCGCGAGACGTGCATCTGCGAGAGCCCGACGCGGTCGGCGATCTGGGTCTGGGTCAGCCCCTCCTCGAAGCGCATGCGCAGGATGCGGCGCTCGCGCTCGGGGAGCTCGCCGAGCGCCGGCTCGAGCGAGGCGCGCTCGTCGGCGCGGGCGAACTCCTTGTCCACCTCGCCGATGACCTCCATCAGGTCGAGGTCGTCCTCGGTCCCGGGGCTGGCCGAGAGCGAGACCGGCGAGTAGGCCGAGCCGGCCTCGACGGCCTCGAGCACCTGCTCGGGCGTGGCGTCGAGCTCCTGGGCGAGCTCGGCGATGGTCGGGGAGCGCCCCAGGCGCACGGTCAGCCGCTCGACCGCACCCGACATCTTCACGTTCAGCTCCTGGAGCGCGCGCGGGATGCGGATGGTCCAGCCGCGATCGCGGAAGTGGCGCTTGATCTCGCCGACCACGTTGGGGGTGGCGTAGGTCGTGAGCGCGACCTCGCGGGCCAGCTCGTAGCGATCGATGGCCTTGATCAGGCCGATCGCCCCGACCTGCTCGATGTCCTCGAGCGACTCGCCCCGCCCCGCGTAACGGCGGGCCAGCGAGCGCACGAGCGGTAGGTGGCGCTCGACGAGCGCCTCACGGGCGCTGACGTCGCCGTGGACGTGATAGCGGCGCAGGAGCTCGCGGTCGGGGCTGGCCGAGGGACCGTGAGCCGACGCCGTGGTCATCGCCGCGGTACCCGCTTCTCGAGCCGCACGACGAGCTCTCCCTCAGCGGAGTCGTCGAGCCCGAAGGAGTCGACGACGGTCTCGAGCACGCGGCGCAGCCCGAGCTGGCCCGGAACGGAGGGGCCTTGGAGCGCGGCGGCGATCGTCGCCGCGCGCAGCGGCCCGACGTGAGCCCGCACGCGGTCGGGGGAGAGCTCGAGCGCGAGCTTGACCGAGGGCTGGGCGCCGGCCTCGGCGAGCAGGCGCTCGACCGCGAGCTGGAGGTCGTCGAGCTCCTCGAACCCGAGCCCGAGCCGGTCTGCCACCCCGCCGAGCACGAGCCGGACCACGGGCTCCCACTCCCGCCCGATCGGCGTCTCGAGCTCGACGAGCTCGGTGTCAGGGGTCGTGGGCGCGCTCATCTCAACCTATTGTGGCGCACCCTACGACACGGTCGCCTGCCAGGAGGCAGGCGGTCTGGCCGGGAGCAACCCCCTCGACCGGCTGGGCCAGCGTGAGCGAGAGGTTCGCGTGCGCTCCGCGGCGCGGCGCGCCCTCCACGCGGCACTTCACGGGGACGGATCGGTAGCGGAGCTTGACCGCCTCGACCCGGTCTCCGTCGCGGTGCAGGACGGCGCCTTCGAGCTCCACCGACGTGGTCGCGAGCGCTGAGCGGGGACCGACGGTGACGCGCTCGCGCGCGGCGTTCTTGCTGAGGACGTAGAGCGGCTCGGGCGCGGCGACGCCCAAGCCTCGGCGCTGTCCGACCGTGTAGTCGCGCTGGCCCTCGTGGTGACCGAGGACCTCGCCGGCGAGGGAGACGATCTCGCCGCGCGGTGTGCGCGCGCGGGGCAGGCTCTGCGTCGCTTTGGCGTCTGCGCCCGCTGCGGCCGGCGGTCTCGCGCCCTCACGCGCGCGCAGGAACCCGCGCTTGCCCACGCCCGCGAGAAAGCACAGGTCCTGGCTCTCGGGGCGGTCGGCGACCGGGAGCCCGGCTCGGCGCGCCAGCTCCCGCACCTGCGGCTTGGTCCGCCCCGCGAGCGGGAAGTGCAGGCGACCGAGTGCCTTGGGATCGAGGCGGGCGAGCATGTAGGTCTGATCCTTGTTGGCGTCGGCCGCGGCGGCGAGCAGCGGGCCGTCGTCGTCGCGGGCGATGCGGGCGTAGTGGCCGGTGGCGAGCCGCCCCGCCCCGAGCCGGGTCGCCAGCGCGAGCATCTCCTCGAAGCGCACCTGACCGTTACAGCGCACGCACGGGTTGGGCGTCCGCCCGGCCGCGTGCTCGCGCACGAAGTCGTCGACGACCTCGCGGCGGAAGGCCTCGCGCAGGTCGAGGGTGAGATGAGGCAGGCCCATGGCGTGGGCGAGCGCGCGGGCGCCGGAGACCGCCTGGGGCGAGCAGCAGGAGCGCTCGCCGTCGTTGGCCGGGTCCGACCACAGCTCGAGGGTGACCGCGACGACGTCGTCGCCCCCAGCCCGGGCGAGGTGCGCGGCGACGGCGCTGTCGACGCCGCCGCTCATGGCCACGAGCGTACGGTCTGCCGCCGGTGTGAGCTCTGCGTCCGCGGCCGCGGCGGCTCCGAGCGCCCGGTGCAGGGCTTCGGCGGCGAGCGCGGCGGCGTGGCGCTTCGCGGGCAAGAGCCCTCCGAGCGCCGCGGCGACCTCGTCCGCCCCGAGGCGCGCGGCTTCGAGCAAGGGCGCGCCCGCGACGAGCTCGACGGCAGCGCTGGCCGCCGCCTGCGCCGCACCGCAACCGCTCGCGTCGAACCCCGCGTCGACGATGCGATCCGCCTCGATCGCCACCGTGATCCGGACCAGGTCGCCGCAGGCCGCGCCACCCGCCGCGCCGGCGTGAGGGCCGTCGCTCAGCCGTCCCCGGCCCCGCGGGGCGAGCAGGTGGTCCTCGAAGGCCGAGGGCGACATTGAGGGCCGGGCTCCGAGAGGCTGGCGTCGAGTCAAGAGAAGGGGCCCCAGCCTGCCGCTGCCGTCAGGGATTTGAACCTTGCTAGCGCAAGTGGGTGCCCAGCGGAGCGAACCACGGCGCGCCCCTGATCCGGGCTCCCTGTCCCAGTGTGTTGGCTCAAATCAACACGGCTGGCGAACAGGCTCGAGCCGAGGCCAAGACTAGCAAG
>JACCTJ010000180.1 GCA_013812485.1 Thermoleophilaceae bacterium | reverse complement strand
CGAAGAACGCTCCTCCTCGCCGGTCTCCGAGAATCTCCTCGAGCGCCACCCCCTGCGCGCAGTGGCGATAGAGCTCGGCCACCGCGCGGCACTCCTCCGGCGGGTCGGCGAGCAGCGGGCCGAGGACGGGATGGGCATCGGGATCGCGGACCATGGCGCATCGGTGCGCCGGCTCGATTCGGCCGGCGAGCACCGAAGTCGATGGTACGCCGCCGGTGGCGACCCGCGCCGCCCGACCGCCTCCGCGGAGGCTAAAATGCTGCCCGTGCGACGCACCGACGCTCTCCGCGCCTCACCTCGCATGTTCAAGCGGGACTGGATGGACCGGCTCTCCCGCGTTCATCCGGCCGTGCCGGTGGTGATCTTCCTGCCCGTGATCGTCGTGCTCGCCGTGCTCGCCTTCGGCCGCATGGCGGCGCTCCCCGCCCTCGCCCTGGTCGCGGCGGGCTACCTGCTGTGGACGCTGTCGGAGTACTGGATCCACCGGGCGATCTTCCACTTCGAGCCTGAGGAGGGGCTCGGCGCGCGCTTCCACTGGATCGTCCACGGCGTCCATCACGACCATCCGAACGACCCGCTGCGACTGGTCATGCCGCCCTCGGTCAGCGTGCCGGGCTCCTCGCTGTTCCTCCTGGCCTTCTGGCTCGTGCTCGGCCTCCCGACCGCCTTCGCCGTCGGGGCGGGATTCCTGATCGGCTACCTGGCCTACGACATGGTGCACTACTACCTGCATCACGCCCGCCCGCGCACCCGCTTCGACCGCTGGCTGCGCGAGCTGCACATGCGCCACCACTTCCAGGACCACGAGCGCGGCTTCGGCATCAGCGCCCCGTACTGGGACAAGGTCTTCGGGACGCCGGTGCGGCGAGGGACGCAGGCGATGCCACAGGAGACCGCGACGGAGTAGGCGTCGCGAGCGGCCGAAGGAGCGCCCGCGAGCTAGAATCGCTCGGCACGCGGGCGTGCTGGAATTGGTAGACAGGCACCGCTCAGGCCGGTGTGTTCGAAAGAGCGTGGAGGTTCGAGTCCTCTCGCCCGCATAGCCGAGTCCGTCCTGCTCGAATGCGAACATGCGTTCGCATGGCTCATCCGCCCGAGACCGTGAACGAAGCTCGCCGGCTGGCAGCAGAGGGGCGGTCGATGGCCGACGTGGCGCGGTTCATTGGCGTACCCCGTCGCACAGTCGCGGCCTGGATACTCGGCCTCAGCAGGCCAAGCCCCTCGCGCGGCTGTGCGCGCTGTGGGCATACGCATCGTCTCGACGAATTGCCCGCGGCCTATGTGTACCTGTTAGGGCTGTACCTCGGCGATGGGTGAATCTGCCAGCCGCGTCGCGGAGATCGCCCGCCCCGGGAGCGTGCTGGCCACCGCAGGGGTACGCGAGGGGCTCGGCGAGGACCCGGATGGCGGGCTCGACTGGTCGCGCGCCGGCCGGCCCCGGATCAAGGGGATCGAGAAGCCGGTCGCCCTGTTCCGGGTCCGCCGCACGGGCGGCGACGGGAGCCAGGCGCCCGAGGCTTGACCGCCGGATACCCGACTATTCTGTGCGGGGTGCGACCGCCCGATGTGCTCCGCACCCTGGTCGATCGCTTCGATCCCGAGGTCTTCGACGCACGGGACGGCGACGCTCGGCTGCGGCTGAGCCTCACCGGCGAGTCGTCCTGGGATGCCGTCTTCGCCGCCGGCGGGCTGCGGCTCGAGCCCGCGAGCGGGCAACCCGACGCCGAGCTGCGCGCCGGTGCCACCACGTGGTCGGCCCTCGCGCGGGATATGGCCATCGGCTTGGAGGCCTATGGCCGCGGAGATCTCGTGCTGCGGCACAACCTTCACCTCGCCGTGGCCTTCCTCGCCGCGACGAGCGGCTCGATCGACCCGGCCCGGATGCGCTTCCGCACCGTCCGCCCGAGCGGCCGGCGCTTCTCCCTGCTCGAGGCGGGCGCGGGCGAGCCGCTCGTCATGCTGCACGGGCTGGGCGGGACGAAGGCCTCGTTCCTTCCCACCGTGGCCGCCCTGTCCGACCGCTACCGCACGATCGCCGTCGACCTGCCCGGCTTCGGCGACTCCGGCAAGCCGCTCGGCGCCTCGTACGACCCCGCCTTCTTCTCGCGCTCGGTCCTCTCGCTGCTCGACGAGCTCGGCCTCGAGCGGGTCCACCTGCTCGGCCACAGCATGGGCGGGCGCGCCGCCCTCGAGCTGGCCCTCGACCACCCCGACCGCATCGCGGGGCTGATCCTCGTGGCGCCGTCGCTGGCGTGGCTGCGCGAGCGCCCTTGGGCGCGCTACCTGCGCTACCTGCGCCCCGAGCTCGGCCTGCTCCAGGCCGCGCCGCGACCCGTGGTCGAGGCGATCATCCACCGCCTCGTCCCGGACGCCAAGACCCCGTCGGTGCAGGCCTCGCTCGACGAGTTCATGCGGGCCTACCTGACCCCGCGCGGTCGGGCCGCCTTCTACGCGGCGGCGCGGCAGATCTACCTCGAGGAGCCCGATGCCTTCTGGGCCCGGCTTGCCACGCTCGCGCCGGAGTCGCTGTTCGTCTGGGGCCGCCAGGACGAGGTCGTCCCGATCGGGTTCGCCCGCCACGTGCGCAAGCACGTACCGCGCGCCCGGCACGTTGAGCTCGCCTGCGGCCACGTGCCGCAGGTCGAGCGCCCGGCGCACCTGCACTCGGCGATCGGCGACTTCCTTGGGCGCCTGCCCTACCCCGCGCTCGCCTCCGCGGCCTAGAGCGCGACGCTCCCAGGCCCGTGAAGAGCCTCGTCGCGGGGTGGTTCAGCTTCGACGAGGTCGTGGCCACGGTCGGCGACCTGCTGGCCCGCGACGCGCTCTGCCGGTGGCTCGCGCGGGCGGGATCGCCTACGAGGGTCGCCAATGCGCCCCTCGTCGGCGGCGGGGTCGACTGGCGCGCGCGGTCGAACCTGAGGGCTGCGACCGGGTGATCTTCGTGTGCGGACCGTTCGGGCGGCGGCCGTTGCTCGAGGAGCTGGTCGAGCGCTTTCGCGGACTCTCCTTCGCTGCCCCGCTCCAGCCCGCTCTCCCCGTCACCGCGGTCCTCCTCGCCCAGCCTCAGGCCGAGTACGGCGGCGGGTTGCACGGCGCGGCGGCCGAGGCCATCGCGCGACTACCCGACCTGCGCCCGACCGCGCCCTTTCACACCGACACCGACCTGATCGACGCCGACCGCATCCGCGGCGCGGGCGAGGCCACCTCGCTGATCGCCCGTGCCGACGCCGTGGTGACGACGCGCCTGCACGGCATGGTCCTGTCCCTGCGCCAGGGCGTCCCGACGGTTGCCATCGACGCCATCCCCGGCGGGGCCAAGGTGACCCGCCAGGCCGCGGCCCTCGGCTGGCCGGCCGCTCTGCGCGCGGACGAGCTGAGCGACGAGGCCCTCGGCAAGGCCTGGGACTTCTGCCTGACCGACGAGGCCGTGAGCGAGCGCGTGAGTGCGCCGAGCGCGCGCGCCGGCGAGCTCGGCGAGCTCGAGCGCAGCTTCGTCGCGGCCCTGGCGGCGCTGCCGTGACCAGCTGACTACCGCGCCCCCCGGGCGATGGCCCGGGCGACCCGGCGGCCGCTGCGGACCGCGCCCTCCATGTAGCCTGTGTAGGAGTCGCAGTGCTCGCCGGCGAGGTAGATCCGGTCAACGGGGCGCCGCAGGGCGCGCCAGAAGCGCGTGACCTGACCGGGGGCGTAGGCGGCGTAGGACCCGCGCGACCAGCGTTCGTCGGCCCAGGCCGCCGTCGCTCCCGACCGGATCCGGTCTTCGGCGTCCGGGAATACCTGCTCGACCTGGGTGGCCGCGGCGGCGAGCCGCTCGCTGTCGCGAAGGCGGCCGAAGCGGAGGCCCGCGTCGCCCGAGGCATACGACATGAGGATCCCGGCGCGCCCGACCTGCGCGGTCGAGGCCTCCCAGGTGGTGCCGATCGGCAGGTCGGTGACCGCGCCGCCGTCGAGGCCGTCGGAGACCCAGAAGCGGCGGCCGTACTGCAGCGGGGTCTTCGTGGCCGCGCCGTACTGGAGCTCGGCCGCCGCCTCGGCCAGCCGGCGGGGCAGGGCGGGCCGGAAGTCGATCTCGGAGACCAGCCGCAGCGGCGCGGTGACGATGCAGTACTGGGCCTGGACCTCCCGGACGCCGTCCACCGAGAGGGTGACCCCGTCCGCGCGCCGGTCGATCGAGGTCACCGGCGCCTCGATGTCGACCTTGGCCTCGAGCTCGTCGATCAGCGCTCCGACCAGGCGCTCGTTACCTCCGTCGATCCGGAAGACGTCGGTTCCCGACGCCGGGGCGCGCGCGTCGAGCTTCGTCCTGGCGGCGTGGAAGAGCAGGGAGAGCCGGTCGGGCTCGACCGTGTAGTCGTCGCGAAGGCGGCGCTCCACGAGCGTTCGCGCTTCGTCCTCGATGTTCAGCTCCTCGATCAGGTCGGCCACCGAGCGACGGTCGAGCCCGGCGCCCCGGGCGACGGGATCCTTCGGGTCGAGCGGCGCGGCCAGGCCGTCGACGCTCGCATCGAAGCGATCGATCTCGGCCTGGACCTCGGGGGTGACCGCCTCGCGGTAGCGCCTGGCCTTCCCGTCGGCGTAGAGCACCCTGTCGAGGTCGCCCGCGCGCCCGCGCAGGTCGTCGAGGTCGAGGCCCAGGCGGCGCACGTAGCCGAGCAGGACGCGGTGCGTGGCGTCGATGTACTCGCCGCCGAGCTCGGCGCTCTGGTCGCCGTAGAACGCGTTGCGGGCGGTCTGCACACGACCGCCCGCGCGCTCGCGGGCCTCGAGCAGGACGACCTCGATGCCGTCGCGCTCAAGCTCGTAGGCCGCAACGAGCCCGGCCAGCCCGGCACCGACGATGGCCACCCGTCCGCGTCCCCCGCCGCCCGAGCCCCCGCAGCCCGGGAGGACCGCGGCGGCGCCCGCGGCCCCGGCGGCGG
>JACCTJ010000118.1 GCA_013812485.1 Thermoleophilaceae bacterium | reverse complement strand
GACTTCGAGTTGATGTATCTCCTCAAGGACGGCTTGCTCGAAGCGCGCCACGATCAAAGCGGCATGTACGTCAACGGCGTGCAAGTTGCTGGGATTCACCGCTATGTCCTCACGCCGAAAGGGGAGGCTTTTCTCGAACGGTGGGTTCAGGGTCAGTCAATAGAGGAAGGTTGAACGCGACTCGGCGCAGCTGGGCTAAGCCCTTGTGTGTCCTCCGTATGCGTCCGCCCAAGCCGACCGGTCGCCGTCGAGCGCGCCCCACCACTCGGCGGCCCGGCTGTCGCTCATGTAGGCGAGGGAGGTCGACGCGGCGAGGTCATACGCCTCCTCGAAGCGGAAGCCCGCCCGCCGCGCGAAGGTCAGGAGCACGCGCACGAGCTTGAGCGGGTCGCGCGTCGGCCGACCGGGACCGCGTAGGCGCCGTTCTACAGGCGTAGACGGCGACTCCGGGGAGCGGGCCAAGGGAGCCGCCGCGAGCGTGAGAGGGGTGGCGGGGGCGGTTCCTCCGTGGCGTCGGCAGGGACCCTCGCCGGGCGTCGTCGTCGCGAAGCCCGCCGGCCGCTCGCAGCCTTCGGCCGGACACTCCGGCGCCCCGTACTCCCGCGCTAGGTGCCGCCGGCCGGGCACGGGCTACTCCTCGTCGGGCTCGCCGCCGTCGCCGTCCTCGCCGGGCGGCTGGTATCCCCATCCGAGGTCGAGCATCGCTCGGGTCGCGGCGACGATCTCCGCCTTCGGCAGCGAACCGTACTTCTCCGTCGGCGTCTCGCCCTCCCCGGACGCGATAAGCGCGCCGAGGCGTTCGAGCGCGTCCCACTGTCGAGTGCGGATCTCGCGGGCGAGGTTCGCTAGCTCACACGCGAGGTCGAGGTCGCGGGCGACGTGCTCGTATTCGAGCCCTTCGAGGTAGTCGCGGAAACCGCCGGGGACGATCCCCGACGCGAAGGTGTCCCCGGCGTTCGCGGACGCCGCTCCTCGGCCACCGCGACGATGCTGCGTCCGTCGCGCGTCCGTCGGGTCGATCCTAGACTGGTCGGCATGGTCGATGGGCTCGACTTCGACGGCTGGGACGAGACTGACTTCGAGGAGTTCTGCTTCCAGCTCCTCGACGGGCTCGACGACTTCTCGAACGTGGACTGGCGAAAGGGAACGCCGAAGCAGGCGAGCCCGGCCGACCGAGGACGCGACCTGGTCGCCCAGGTCGAGCGCGTCGACGTTGACCGGTCCAAGCACGTCGAGACGTGGTTCGCCGACTGCAAGCACTACGCGAAGGGCATCCCGCCGGAGGCGCTACAGGGACTCCTCGCCTGGGCGAACGCCGAGCGGCCAGACGTAGCGCTCGTGATCGCCTCCGGCTTCCTCTCGAACGCTGCGAAGGACTACATCAGCAACTACGTCGAGAATAACCGGCCGCCGTTCCGAATCAAGTACTGGGAGAGGCCGGTCCTCGACAAGCTCACGCGCGGCAACCGCGAGCTACTGGACCGCTTCGTGCTCGGTGGTATGCGGAGTCAGAGCGAGATTATCGCCGCCGAGGAGGAGTTCTTCGATCGCATCTGGTACGAGCGGCACCTCGTTGGACGAATGAAGCACGAATCCGGCGAGGGCCGTACGACCGACGAGATCCACGCGGTGGCGCTCGAAGCGGCCGAGCGTGTGAAGGGGCGTCGGCCGGACCTCCACCCGACCGAGGACGACTTCGAGTGGGGCATGTGGAACGGAAAGCTGTCCGCGCTCCGCTGGGTTCTCGGCGACGATTGGGACTTCCTCGACACATGACACGCGACTTCATCGAAGCGTTGGTCTCGGACCCGGTGACGATCGCCGCCGCCGGCCGGGCGGCGGGCGGCGGCATCCCCGACAAGTCTGGTCTCTACGCCTGGTGGCTTGCCTCGGACGACGCCCTCCCGGCGGTCCCCCTGTCCCCGCACCCGACCGAGCCTGGACTACGGCTCCTGTACGTCGGGGTCGCGCCGAGGGACGCCGCCTCACAGGAGACGCTGCGCTCGCGAGCGCTCAAGAAGCACGTCGGCTCGGGGCTCGCCGGTTCGACGTTCCGCCGGTCGCTCGCGGCGCTGCTATGGGAGGAGAAGGACTGGACCCCGCGCCTGACCGAGACCGGGCGGTTCAAGTTCTCGCCAGAGGACGACGCCGCGCTCCGCGCGTGGCAGGAGCTGAACCTCCGTTTAAGCTGGGTCCCCGTCGAACGGCCGCGGGACACCGAGGACTTCGCGATCAGCGAGCTTGAGCCGCCCTTCAACCTCGCCGGCAACCTCGACCATCCGTTCTACGAAGGTATGTCCAACGCCCGCGCCTGCTTCAAGGCCAAAGCCGAAGCCTTCAGTCGCAAGCCCGGCTAGCGGAACTCCCAGTAAGTCTCATTGCCGACGCGGCGCGGCGTCGCCAAGCGAGCCCCGGGGTCGACGTAGCTCTCGCCCGAGCCGGACACCGGACCCGATTGGTCGCCATATACGGCGAACCGGCCCTCGTTGTGGACGGAGCCTTGTGTGTGCCCACCGCGCTCGACGGCGACCGAACCGCCGGGTGCAATGTCAATCGAGCCTTGGTGCCAGCCCTCGATCACCACTTCTCCGCCCGTCTGGATCGACCCTTGGACGTGACCCCGAAGGACGAATCGCGAGCCCGCCGCGACCTGGACCGAGCCCTCCAGCAGACCACCATCGAGCACCGCGTCCGCCGTGACCGTTCGGTACCCACGTCCAGAGGCGATGATCTCCACGCACCAAAGTATGCCTGCGAGGGAGGACACCACCCTCACCGGCGGCGACGGATGAGTCCCGCGAGACGGACGCCGTGTCCAGGCGACGGACGCGCGACGGACGCGCCTGATCGGACGTAACGGAACCTTCCCACGAAAACCGTAACCGTTCAGTCCCCTTGCTCAGGTGAGCGTGGGGAGCGGGTCGCCGCGGGGGTGGGCGGTCAGCAGCTCGGCGAGGTAGGCGAACAGTGAGCGGCCCTGCAGCCGGCATGTGACCGAGGCGGAGAGTGCGCGTTCGACGAAGCGCTCGCCGTCGTCGGTGCGGGTGCCGTGGGAGAGCTTGCGGTGGATGACCGGACCGCGGAGCGAGCGCTCGGCGGCGTTGTTGGTCGGCTCGACGCCGCGCACGCTGACGAACGTCCACAGCGCGGGCCAGATCTTGAGCAGGTTGTTGGCGAAGCGGCGGTGAAGGCGGGTGCGGGTGCTCTTGCGGGCGGCGCGCTCGAGCAGCTTGCGTAGCTCGGCCTGGATCGGCTTCATCTCGCGCTTCAGGCGGCGGCGGTCCTGGTGGGTGTCGAAGGCGCGCCAGACCTTGAACAGGCGGGCGGCGAGCTCCATGCCGGCCTGGCCGAAGGCCTGCTGCTCGGTTAGCCCCTCGGCGTGGCGGCGAAAGTCTCGTTTCAGATGCTCCCAGCAGGCCTGGCGGCAGTCGCGGTCGAGATGGTCATAGGCCCACCAGCGGTCCGAGCAGACGATCCCCCCGTAGCCGCCGATCAGCTCGCAGAGGCGGTCGCGGTGGCGGTCCTCGGCGATCCGGAAGATCGCCGCTTCGGGCGTGGTCGCCGTCCACAGCGTGCGCCCCTCGCCCGCGGTGGCCCAGCCGGTCTCATCGACGTTCAGCGCCGGCGAGTCCAGGACCGAGGCGACCAGCGCCTCGTGGGGCTCGGCCAGGACCGCCGAGGAGCGCTGGCAGATCGCGTCGACCGAGCCGACCGACAGCCCGAGCCCGAACAGGTCACGGGCGAGCTCTGACATGTCGCGACGCGAGACGCGGTTGCGGGCGGTCATCGTCACGACCGCCGCCTGCAGTCCGGGCCCGAACGCCGACCCGGCCAGCTCGGCGGGAAGCGCGCCCTTGGTCTTGGCCTTGCAGTCCGGGCAGCGCAGCCGGTGGCAGCGATGCTCGGTCAAGATCACCGCGATCTGGGGCAGCTCGGCGACCTGGTGGCGGGCGGGGCGCCGCGACGGGACCCGCTCGGGCTCGGCGAACCGGTGCCCGCAGCCGCCACACGCATCCGGGTAGTGATCGACGATCTCGTCGACCTGGTCCTCGGGGGCGAGCTTGCGCCCCGACCCGCGCTGGCCGGGCTGGCCGCCCGCCTTGCGCGGGGGCGAGCCCTCCGCCTCGGCCTTGGCCCACTCCTTGGCCTTCTCCCTCGCCTCGGCGCGACGCTGCTTGCGGGTCTTCGGCGGATCAGAAGACGGCGGCTTCGAGCTGTTGCGGGAGCTCGAGCGCGTCTGCTCCTCGAGCCGCTCGATCCGCGCTCCCAGCCGACCGACCTCGCGCTCATGCGCCTGCAACTGCTCCAGCAGCGACACCACGAGCGCCCGCGCCGGCTCACCCCCCGCAACCGCTAACGCCTCGATCTCCTCACGCCGCACACCCGCGAATTCCCTCTAAATGCACAAGATCCTGCAAAGAAGCGGCCGATCGCAAGGGGACTGAACGGTTACAGTAAACGTCCTCTGAGCAGGGAGAATGCGTGGTGTCGAGCCCGCAGAACCCCAGCCCAGGAGGATCACCTTGCAGGTGAGGTGCGCCACGAGGCGCTGTGATGAAAGGAGTGGTTTGCAGGTGGAATGCTACTTCCCGTGCCGGCTGTGATGCCGGCCCTGGGCCGATGCAGCGGCCTGGAGAAGCTGGGGGCAGCCGCGGCGTGGAAGCGCACGCTGTCGGCGAGAGCGCCCCGACGACGTAGCGGCGCCGCGGTACTGCCAGACGCGGCGTGCGCGCAAGCGAGACCGAGAGGCATAGCGCAAGCGAACTGGTGGTCGAAGCCCCTTTATCAAGGAGCGGCCTGCGATCTGGCGGATTGGGCCGTTTGGCAGCAACGGGATCGCTCTTTCACCTGGCGGTCCTGCTCCATGCCCGGCGAGCGGGCATGGTGGCCGTGGAGATGCTGCGAGTGCTTTGCGGATGCGTTGCAGGGGTAAAGCCAGATGCCGATCCGGTCCAACGGATCACGGTGAACGTGGGAAGCGCCCTGGGCGCGCCGGGCCGCGATGGCGGCCGGGCAAGGCGCGCTGTCTGCTGATGCGCGCGGGGCGTGGCGGAGCCGTCGTAGTACTCCGAGGTCGGGAAAGCCGGCCCCATGGGAAAGGACGGCAGCAGGACCGTGGCTTGAGAAGCCGTTCGGGAGGTCGGACGTGAATACGCCCGCGCCGCTGTCGGTCGAGGAGGCCGAGCAGCGGGTACTGGGATGGCAGGCCAAGCTGCACCGCTGGGCGGAGGAGGACTCGGAGAGGCGCTTCGGTGATCTCTTCAACCTCCTCTGCGAGCCCGCAACGCTGCTGGTGGCATGGGAGCGGGTGAAGCGAAACCGGGGGTCGCAGACCGCCGGTGTCGATGGCCAGACGCGCACGCGCGTCGAGGAGCTTGGCGTGCAACGGGTGCTGAGCGAGCTTCGCGGCTCGCTTCGGGACCGCAGCTACGCCCCGCTGCCGGCACGCGAGCGCGCGATCCCCAAGCGCGGGTCGGGGAAGGTCCGCAAGCTGGGCATTCCCGCGCTGCGCGACAGGATCGTTCAGATGGCGGCCAAGCTCGTGCTCGAACCGATCCTGGAGACGGACTTCTGCCCGATCTCCTACGGGTTCCGGCCCGGGCGCCGGACACAGGACGCCATCGAACATGTGCGGCGATTCATCAACGCACCCAGCCTCTATGAGTGGGTGATCGAGGGAGACGTCGAGGACTGCTTTGGCAGCATCCATCATGGGCTGCTGATGGCCGAGCTGCGCCGTCGGGTGACCGACAAGCGCGTGCTGCGGCTGGTTCGGCAGTTCCTCGCCGCAGGGGTCATGCGCGAGCATGGCTCCCTGGCCGCCACGCCATCGGGCGCGCCGCAGGGAGCGATTCTCTCGCCCCTGTTGGCGAACGTCGCCCTCTCGGTGCTTGACCGCCACTTCGAGGCGGCCTGGAACGCGCACTCCTCCCAGGAGCGCTCGCGGCGCAGGGCGCGGGGCCACCCCAGCTACCGGATGGTCCGCTACGCGGACGATTTCGTGGTGCTGGTGCATGGCACCCGAGCCCAGGCCGAGGCCATCAAGGAGACGGCGGCCACGCTCTTGCGAGACCAGCTGCGGCTGACGCTCTCGCCCGAGAAGACGCGCATCACCCACGTGGACGACGGGTTCGACTTCCTCGGGTTTCGCATCGTGCGGCTCCCGCGGCCGGGTCGAGCCTCCGCCGCGTTCAGCTTCCCGAGCAGAACGGCGGTCAACCGGCTCAGACATCGCATCAAGACGCTGACCGGGCGGTTCACGACGAGCCTGTCGCTCGACGCGCTCCTTCACGCGCTCAACCCCGTATTGCGGGGTTGGACCAACTACTACCGCCATGCCGCGAGCAAACGCTGCTTCGCCTACCTCGACCACTACCTGTGGACGCGGCTGGTGCTGTGGCTGCGCAAGAAGCACCCGCGGCTGACCTGGAAACAGGTCCGGCGACAGTACTGGGGACGCAACTGGACGAGCACCGAGGGCACCAGGCCCTACTGGCCCACGACGGTGGCGGTGACCCGCTACATACCGCGCCGCCGACACCTACCGTGGGCAGCGCCGAGGATCGCCGAGCCATCGCTCGCCTCGGCCTGACTAGCGCCCAATGCGCCTGATGCGACCAGCGCATGTCCTGTGGAGAGCCGGATGCTCGGGAACGGGCACGTCCGGTTCGGAGGGCGGGGGCGAGCAGACGACCTCGCGCAAGCGAGGCACCGCGGCTCGCCTCCGACCCCTACGCGCGATGGCCGCCAATTCACCGTAGAAGTGACGGCGGACGGAGAGGAACTCGTGTCGCATGCGGGCAGCGCGTTGTTGGCACAGGTTGCCGACAAGACGGGGCTGACGCGGGCGCTGTCGAGCGAACTGGGCGGGATGCGCGAGCGCCGGGCGGGTCACGATCCCGGCCGCGTCGTCAGGGACCTCGCGGTGATGCTGGCCGACGGCGGCGACTGCCTGGCCGACCTGCGCGCGGTGCGCGACCAACGACCGCTGTTCGGCGAGGTGGCCTCCGACTCGACGGCGTTTCGAGTCATCGAGCGGATCGCCCGCGACCCCGCGCTGCTCGCTGGACTGCGCGCGGCTCGCACCAAGGCCCGCGGGCGCGCCTGGGAGCTCGGCCTTGGCCCCGAGCGGGTCACGGTCGACCTCGACGCCACGCTCGTCAGCGCCCACTCCGACAAGGAC
>JACCTJ010000071.1 GCA_013812485.1 Thermoleophilaceae bacterium | reverse complement strand
TCGTGTGAAACACGATGCCGCCGGACACGCAGTAGAGCACCTTGTGGTAGCTGTGCGAGTGCCACCCGTAGCTCTCTCGCGGGCCGTTCCCCCAGCTGTGAGGGCGAAGGCCTTCCTGTTCGAACCTCGCTCCTATCTCCTCCCGGGCGGGTGGTCCGCCCTCCGCCTTCTCCATTCGAGCGCCCATGCGCTGCCTCCTTCGGCGGTTCTCTCTACTCGTCGCTCGCCGTGGTCAGCTCCCGAAGGTCCACCACGGCGCCGTTGTCGAGGTCGCGATCGAGCAGTTTCCAGATCTCCCGGGCCACACGATCGGGATCCTCTAGTTCGTCTTTCTCGTGGAGGTCGACGAACTTCTCTCGCTTCGGGAAGTCCTCCTCGGACGTCTCACGGATATGCGCCTGCATGCCGGTGTCCACCGTGCCCGGGGTGACCGAGATCACCTGGACACCTCCTCGCTCGTCCTGCTCGGCCCCGACGTTGCGCACCCATTGATCGACGGCGGCCTTGCCCGCGCCGTAGGACGACCAACCGGCGTAGACGCTGCTCGCCGCACCCGAGGTGAGCATCACGAGGTGGCGCCGCGCGTCCACCTCTCTGGCCGCGGCCAGGAAGCCGTGCCCGAGCGTCTGCGGCGCCGCGCTGTTCAGGACGACGTTGCGGGCGTAGGAGTCGCTGTCCACCTCGCCGGCGAAGCCCATCGGCTCCAGTGTGCCGGCGGCGTGGATGAAGACCACGACATCGCCGGAGAAGGCGCGGAGCTCTCGCTCGAACGACTGAGCGACGGTGCCCCACGAAGCCGAGTCGGAGAGGTCAGCTTCGACGTGCTCGAGGTCCGGCGATCCTCGCCGGCTGATGTCGATGACGCGTGCCCCATCCCAGGGAACGGCGGCGGCGAGCGCCCTGCCGATGCCGCCCGACCCACCGGAGATCCAAACCAAGGCTTCGGACATCGACGAGTAGCTTACAAGCCGGAGCCGGGGCGCGCCAGGGTCGTCGCTCTGTGCCAGCCCGTCTCGAAGCTATCCCGCAGCGGTCGGCTGATCCGCTGGGTCGGCGCCCATCGGGCTCCGCGGCGGCGCTGGCCTTGTGACCGCCGATCGCCAGTACCGATGGGCGAGATAATCATCGCGAGCTGCAAACTGCGCTACTGCGGGTCACAAGAACGCTTGGAGTCTGACCACATCATCCCGGTATCCAAAGGAGGTTCTAATACCGAACCAAACACTCAGCTCCGGTGCGAGCGCTGCAACGGGTCCGAAGTCACGGGCGCGATCCGCCGTCGAACGGACCGGTAGGGGTGAGCGTCTACGTCGATGAGCCGTTCATGGAGTCGCGCGGCAAGCGGTGGGCGCATCTGACCGCCGACTCGGCGGAGGAGCTGCACGCGTTCGCGGAGCTGCTTGGACTTCTCCGCCAGTCGTTTCAAACGACTCCCGGCAAGCCTTGGAAGGACCACTACGACGTGACCGAGTCAACGCGCGAGCGGGCGATTGGTATGGGAGCGATCCCCGAGAGCTCTAAGGGAGGAGTAGAGCGCAGGAGCAAGGCGCGCCGCCAAGCCCGTGAGAGACCCTGAAATCGGCACGCCCTCAGGCGGGCACGAGCGCCACGGCGGCCTCGGGCTCCGCGACGCGGAAGCTGAAGGACTCCTCGATGTAAAGGTGGACGGTCTCGGCGTCGTGACGGTCGTAGCCGACGGCGAGGTCCTGGCCGCTGTCGAACAGGAAGTCGCCGCCGCGCTGGCTGAGCACGACCGCTCCCTGGACGCCAGGGGACCACACGATCGGCCCGCCGAGGATCTTGCGCAGGTGGTCGAAGAGCGGATAGCCGCCGTGCTCGGCGGTCTCGATCACCCCGGTGTAGTCGTCGGTCCCGAGTGCCAGCCCGTAGGGCCCCGAGACCCCGCTCTGGAGCAGGAGCTCGACCGCCTTCGCCACGTGACTAGGGTAATCGTTGAAGTCGGCGGTCCGCGGTATCTCAGGGTGTGGCGAGGCCTCGGTGATCCCGACCATGTCGGCCTGCGTCCAGCCGTGGAAGACCGCCCTGTTCTCGGCCACGGCCATGCTCCGGGCGGCGTCGCTGAGCTCGTCGAGGTCGACGTCCTCGGCCCCGCGGTCGCCCGCGCGCAGCTCCTCCCGCGCCACGCTGAACGGCGCGCGCATCTCGGCCAGCGCGAGGACGCGGCGCCGCACGGCGGTGACACCGGGGCACGGCGCCTCGGCGACCGGCTCGATGCGACCGAGGTTCGTGGCCGAGTGCTCCCACCCGTGCGGGCCGGAGAAGTCGACGAGCCGCCGGGCCGCCAGCGCGGCGACGAGTCGCTCGCGCGCCTCCTGATCGAGCTCCGCCCATCCCGCCGGGGTGATCGGCGCGTGTTCGCGGAGCAGGTGGGTCTGGCTCACAGGTCCTGTCCCTTGAGGCTGCCGATGCCGAGTGAGTCCGATCCGCTCGGGGCCGGGTCGAGCGTCGGGTCGTCGTCGTCCGCGGCCTCCTCGGCCTCCTCGCCGGCCTCGACGATGTCGCCTTCGCCGAACAGGACCCCCTGGGCGATCTCGCGCCACTCGGGCTTCTGGCGCAGCAGGAACTCGAGGTCCATCGCGAAGTGCTTGTACTCCTCGCCGACCGCGTTGGTCATGACCGCGCGCGCCACGGCGTTGGGCTCGACGGCCAGCCGCTGCTCGTACCAGTTGATCGCGTCCGCCTCCTCGGTCAGCGAGGCGCAGAGACGGGCGAAGGTCCGGGTCT
>JACCTJ010000046.1 GCA_013812485.1 Thermoleophilaceae bacterium | reverse complement strand
ATCGTCACCTCGTCGCCGTCCTCGACCTGGGTGTCGAGCCCGTCGAGGAAGCGGATGTCCTCGCCCTGGACGTAGACGTTGACGAACCGCCGTAGGCCACCGTCCTCGGCGATCCGCTCGCGCAGCCCGTCGTAGCGGTCGTAGAGCCCGTCGAGGACCTCTCCGACCGTCGAGGCCTCCTCGACGTCAGTCTCGGCCTCGCCGGAGGTGACGCTGCGCAGCTGCGTCGGGATCTTCACGGTGATCGACATGGCGGCGAAGTTATACCGGATCGAAGAGGCCGCTCGGGGGAGCGCTACGCGGCCACCTGCGAGCCCTCGACCGCCTCCGTGAATGAGCTTACGCGAGCCTCGATCTCGTAGGTCTCGAAGCTCCCGCGCACGGCGTCTAGGGTCTTGAGGCCCTCGCCGGTGATGACCGCCACGACCCGCTCCTCGGGGCCGATGTCGCCGCGTTCGGCGAGCCGCCGCAGGACGGCGACGGTGACGCCGCCGGCGGTCTCCGTGAAGACGCCGGTGGTCTCGGCGAGCAGCTTGATCCCCTCGCGGACCTCCTCGTCGGAGACGGCGTCGACGCCCCCGCCCGTGCGTCGCGCGAGCTCGAGCGCGTAGGGGCCGTCGGCGGGATCCCCGATCGCCAGCGACTTGGCGATGGTGTCGGGGCGCACCGGTCGGCATACCGACTGGTCGTCGGCGAAGGCACGGGCGACCGGCGAGCAGCCCTCGGCCTGGGCACCGTTCATGATCGGCAGCTCGCCTTCGATCAGGCCGACCTCGAGCCACTCCTCGAATCCGCGGGCGATCTTCGTGAACAGCGACCCGGAGGCGATCGGCACGACGACCCGGTCGGGCAGCTCCCAGCCGAGCTGCTCGGCGATCTCGTAGCCGAGCGTCTTCGAGCCCTCGGCGTAGTACGGGCGCACGTTGACGTTGACGAACGCCCAGTCGCGCCGCTCCGAGGACAGCTCGGTGCAGAGGCGGTTGACGTCGTCGTAGGAGCCGTTGACGGCGACCAGATGGGTGCCGTAGATGCCAGTGGCGAGCACCTTCTGCTCCTCGAGGTCGGCGGGGATGAAGACGTAGGACTCGAGGCCGGCCGCCGCGGCGTGGGCGGCCACGGAGTTGGCCAGGTTTCCGGTCGAGGCGCAGGCCACGACCTCGTAGCCCAGCTCGCGCGCCTTGGCCAGGGCCACGGTGACCACACGGTCCTTGAAGGAGTGCGTGGGGTTGGCGGCGTCGTTCTTGACCCACACCTCGCGGATGCCGAGGCGCTCGGCGAGGCGGTCGGCGCGGATGAGCGGGGTCATGCCCGCCGCGAGCGCGGTCTGGGGCTGGCGCTCGAAGGGCAGGAAGTCCGCGTAGCGCCAGATCGACTGCGGGCCGGCCTGGATCTTGCGCCGCGTTTCGGCGGGATCGAGCCCCGAGAAGTCGTAGACCACCTCGAGCGGCCCGAAGCAGTTGTCACACACGAAGCGCGCCTCGAGCGGGTACCGCGTCTCGCATTCCTTGCATTTGAGCGCCTCGACTCGAGAGCGACCGTCTTCCATGTGTAAAACCTCCGTCAGTCTTCACCTTCGTGACGGAGGTTCCGCGAGGAGCGCTCTGTCACATCTACCCAGGGCTTTAGCTGGAGCCTGGCTGGACTTGGCACCGTTCCGCCACCCTCTCGGGCTCGCGGATGGTTGCCGGGGCTTCACTGGGCCTAGTCCCTCCACCCCTCTCGATGCGTGCTGCTATGTGAGCTGGATCATAGCTCAATCGCTCGGCGTCCAAACGTCTGGGAGCTACGTGCCCACTACGGACCGCTATAGGCTCGCTCCCTCGATCGGCGTGCCGCCGCGGCCGGAGCCCGCTCGCCCGATCGGTTACTCGCGATGAAGAGTACCTCCGCCAGCCGAATTGCGACCCGGGCGAGCGCGCCCGGCGGTCTGCGAATCCTGATCGTGACCCAGATGTGGCCCGGGCCCGGCGCGCCCGACCTGGGGATCTTCGTCGCGCGGATGGCCGGCGAGCTCGAGCGCCAGGGACACCGGGTCGAGCGAGCGGCCATCGACCGGCGAGGCGGCTCGAAGTCGAAGTACCTCCGCCTCGGGTGCCAAGCGGTGGGTCGGGCGCTCCGCTCCCGCCCCGACGTGATCTACGCCCACTTCCTGGTCCCCGCGGGAGCGCTCGCCGCACTGGCTTCCCTGCTCGCCCGCGTCCCGCTCGTGGTCACCGCGCACGGGACCGACGTCCGCAACATCGGCCGCGTCCGCGGGATCGCGACGCTCTCCCGGGTCACGGTCGGGCGGGCCGAAAAGGTCGTCGCCG
>JACCTJ010000014.1 GCA_013812485.1 Thermoleophilaceae bacterium | reverse complement strand
CCCGAGGGCTATCGCCTCTCCGATGCGCAGGCCGGTGCCGAGCAGGACCTCGGCCATGGGCCGGTACCAGCCGGGACAGGCGTCGAGGTAGGCGCGGGCCTGCCCGCGGGTGAGCACCCCCATCGTCGGGCGCTCGTACGGCAGCTCGAGCGGATCGTCGCGGTCGGTGCTCGAGGCCGGGTTGCGGGCGATCGCACCGTCCCGAGCGGCGCGAGCGAGGACCTGACGGAGCGGAATCAGGGAGTCGTTGATCGTCTTGCGCGAGAGCTCCCCCGCTTCGTCGAGCTCGGCTAGGTAGTCCTCGATCCGCGCCCGGCTGATCTGGCGCAGCTTGAGATCGCCGAAGGCCGGCTTCAGCCGCTTACGCAGGTGGGTCTCGTAGTCGCGGTAGGTCGAGGCCTCTAGCACCGGCTTCTTGCGACGGAGCCAGGCGTCGGACGCCTCGGCGAAGGTGACCCGGCTCGGAGAGCGCAGCTCGCCGCGGTCGACGGACGCGAGCGCCGCCGTGAGTGCCTGCTCCGCGTCGGAGCGGGTCGGTCCGATCGCCTTCTTCACCGGCGTGCCGTCGGCTGTGCGGTACTTGATCGAGTAGGTGACACCGCCTGACTTCTTGTGCCGCTTGAGGATGCAGCCGCGCGCCACCTAGCTCACCCGCTCCGTGCGGCGTGGCGCAGCAGGCCCCGCTTCGGGGCCGTGGGCGTCCACGCCGCGCGCGCCTCCTCGATCCAGCGCTCGAGGTCCTCGGGCACGAAGCGCAACGGCCCGTCGGGCCCGCCGAGGCGGATCGAGGGGATGCGCCCGTCGGCTGCCGCGGCGTAGAGCCAAGAGCGGGACACGCCGAGTCGCCGCGCGACGTCTGTGGGCTTCAGGAGGTCGATGACAGCCGGGCTCGTCATGCCGACACCTCCGGACGTGTCCGGCGGTCTGGACCCCGCCGGCCGGCGACCGCGACGCTCCTATCTTGATTCGGTCGTGGGCTTGCCTGCTGGTCACGGCCTAAAGGAAACTCCCCAAAGGCTCGCTCTGGAATACGCAGCGTCTGTGAGCGGTGCGTCGATCTCCGCGCCCGACCGGAGCGGCGAGACGACGGGAGGCCGCGAAGCACCCTCGATCGGGTGACTCCGCCGCGGGGGGTTCCCACCGGGATCGAAGCCGACGTCTGGCGCGGAAGAGGCCTCTCCGACCCCAAAGCGGCGGGGTGGTGGAGCAGACTGCCGCGTCCGACTCTGCCGATGCGGGGGCAGGTGGTCCTCCTCATACTCGGGCGGAGGACGTGCTCGGCCACGATCAAGCCCCCTCGTCAGGTGGAGAAGCCACCGGCTGACCGCAGGCCGGGCAGGTTGCCGGCAGCTCTACACGCCACCCCACTAGATTGAGGTGACTCCTCGGTCGCCCGTAGCCGGAGTGGCGCCGGCAGTATCCGGTGCCTGGGTGGTCGGTCCCCAGGCCCGCCTTGCGGCCGCAGCCGAGCGCGGGGCACACGGGCTCACCGGGCCTAGCGACCGCCCTCTTAGCCTGAATCCACCGCAGCGCTGAGGTCGTTCTGTCCGATGAGGGATCGATAATGACCTCCTGAGCAGGGGTTTTTCACGGCTGTGTGCGCAGCCGGGCCCGGCGTCAGGAGGTCACCTGCATGGTGCACGATGCGGCGGTCGAGTTGGACGGCGTTGAGGCGGTCTTCGACGACGAGCGCGTCGTCTCGGACGCCGGGATCGCGCTGGTCGCCACACTCGCACAGCGGCTGGGGATCGAGCGACTCGTGCAGCGCTCTGTGCGCCTGCGCCCCGATCGGCCCGGTGGCTCAAACGCGGGGCGCAAGGTCATGGCGCTGATCTACGCGATGGCGCTCGGCGCGGACTCGATCGACGACTGCGACGTGCTGCGCGCGGGACGCACGCGGCGGCTTCTGGGCGGCTGGGCGCCGGCGCCCTCGACGCTCGGCACGTTCCTGCGCGCGTTTACCTTCGGGCACGTGCGCCAGCTCGACCGCGTGCTCGGCGAGTGCCTCACGCGCGCCTGGCGGGCGGGCGCCGGGCCGGGCGAGGGGCGCCTCGACGTCGACGTCGACAGCTTCGTCGGCGAGGTGCATGGCTACGCCAAGCAGGGCGCCGCCTTCGGCTACACCCGCCGGCGCGGCTATCACCCGCTGCTGGCCACCCGTGCCGACACCGGCGAGGTCCTACACGTGCGCCTGCGCAAGGGATCGGCGGCCAGCCCGCGCGGCGTGCTGCGCTTCACAGACGAGCTGATCGCCCGCGTCGCGCGCGCCGGTGCCACCGGCGAGAAGCTGCTGCGAGCCGACTCGGCGTTCTGGAACAAGCAGCTGATGGCGCGCCTGGAGCGCGCCGGCTGGCAGTACTCGATCGGCGTGCGCTTGCAGTTCTGGGTCACCGACGCGATCGCCGCGATCCCCGAGTGCGACTGGCAGCCGCTCGTCGACTACCCCGACGACGGCGAGGCGCAGATCGCCCAGACGATGGTCGGTCCGAAGCGACTCGTCGTGCGCCGCACCCGCCTTCTCGGCCCCCAGGCCGAGCTCTGGCCCGACTGGCGGCACTTCGCGTTCTTGACCAACCGCTGCGAGGCGCTCGAGGACGTCGAGTCAGAGCACCGCCGCCATGCCGTCGTCGAGCTCGCCATCCGCGACCTCAAGGACCAGGCGCTCGGCCACTTTCCCTCAGGACGCTTCAGCGCCAACAGCGCCTGGACGGTGATCGCCTGTCTGGCGCACAACGTGCTGCGCTGGACGAGCGTGATCGGGCTGGCGGGCCAGACCGTCCCCACCGCGCGCACGCTCAGGCGCCGGCTGCTTCAGATTCCGGGCCGGCTGACTCGCAACGCGCGCCGCTTCACGCTGCACCTACCGGCGCGCTGGCCCTGGCAACACGACTTCATCCGCGCCCTCGCACGCATCCGAGCGCTCCCCGCCGCGGCCTGACAGGCCCGCGGCGCCCAGCGACTCCCACCGAAAGCGCCGACGCCGACCCGGCGCGCTCACCGCTGGCCGCGAGCACCCCGCCGACGTCTTCGAGCAAGACGCCGAAGCACTCAGCCGGACCCGCCGCGACCCAGGGCGAGCGCACCACCCGGCCAAGTCCGCGTCAGGCCCGATCAAACCCGACCAGGCAGCCGCGCGGTGGATTCAGGCTAAGGGCGGGTCGGCGGCGCGCCGCCCTGCGCGCCGAGCTTTTCGAGCGCCCTGGTCTCGAGCTGGCGAGCGCGCTCGACCGAGACGCCGAGCACCCCTCCCACCTCGGCGAGCACGTGCTGGCACTCGCCCCCAAGGCCGTAGCGCAGCTCCAAGACCCGGCGCTCGCGCTCATCGAGGCGCTCCAGCGCAGCCACGAGCTCGCGCGGGTCGGTGATCGGTAGTGGCCTCGTCGGGCCCGACATAACGCTAAAGACTATGTGCTTTTTGCATATAGCGGCAGCTAGCCGGGCCGTCAGAGGTGCGGAGAGCGCCGGCGGGCAGCCGGCTGGAGCGCGAGGCCGAGGCTTCGTTCCCGCTGACCGCGCCTGCGCCCGGACGCCCACGCGGATTGACGAGATCGGACTCTCCTCACGCGTTGGTAGTGAACGGCAGGTCGATGACGATCCCTCCGTGCGCAGATAGATGAGCACGACGAGGGGGCCGAAGCTCCTGTGGCTGATCAGCCGGACCGGAATCGCGTTGACCGCCTCGTTGGCGAGCTTGACGACCGGGAAGGGTCGAAGCAGACCTCCCACGGCGGCGCGGATCGTGTTCTCATAGCCAGCCGACAAGTCGATCGAAACCGCCCGGCTCGAGCCACCTCGTTCGTCCAGCTCGTCGAAGAACGCCGGCAAGGTGGCGCCCGAGCGACCCGGCCGCGCCCAGATCATCCGGCCGCTTCGATGGTCGGCGACGCAGGTCAGGTAGCGCTGGCCCTTGCGGTAGGACTCTCCTATGGGGCGGACCGATCTCAGGGGGTCGGGTCAGTGTGGACCGGCACCCGGGCGACCACAAGCAGGCCCTTCGCCGTGCCTTCGTGGCGTTCTAAGCGCCTCGCCGCCTCCCCGCCCGGTCAGTACGGCCTTCGCTACGGGCTAGTGCTCAGCCTGGCCGGCCTCGCCATGCTCCCTCTGGCTTGCCGGTCCTGACCGGGCATCGTGCCTGCTGGTTCGCCTTAACGGCGGCCGGGGTCGGCTATCGTCTCGATCATGAGGGGAGCACGTCATGGCTAGGCGACCACGGCGCTCGGGTCCGCGCTTACCGAGGGGCGGCGGGAAGAGCAGGCTCGGCTTGTGGTGCGCGCTAGCCGCGGCCCTCCTGCTCCTCACCTACGCCGGAGTCCTATTCTATGCCAAGCCGCGGGTCTCGGGAGAACCGCTGCGCTTCGACCAGTTCGTCCAGGCGGCGAACCAGGGCCGGATCAAGGACGCCCGAATGCTGGAGCAAGACGCCGTCGTGGTCGGTCGCTACCGGCGCCGCGACGGCACCACCGGCCGCTACAGCGCCACCTATCTGAAGGAGGGGGGCAACGAGGACACGCTGCTCAGGACCCTGATCAGAGAACGAGTCCCGGTGACGATCGACCAGCAGTTCGCCAAGCAGCTCGTGGAGCCGGCGACGATTCTGATCCCCTCGCTGATCATCGTGGTGGCCTTCGTCTATATGATCCTCGCCCACCGTGGCGGCACAGGCCTGTTCGGGATCAAGAGCGGGGCCAAGATGCTCGGATCGAACGACCACCCGGTCACTTTTCGGGAGGTGGCGGGCCAGGACGAGGCCATCGCGGAGCTGCGCGAGCTGGCGAGCTTTCTCACCGAGCCAGAGCGCTTCCTGGCCATCGGGGCAAAAACCCCTCGCGGGGTGCTGCTCTACGGCTCACCCGGATGCGGCAAGACGCTGCTCGCCCGCGCGCTCGCCGGGGAGACCGGCGCCGCCTTCTACTCGATCTCTGGCTCTGACTTCGTCGAGCAGTACGTCGGCGTGGGCGCCGCGCGCGTCCGCGATCTCTTCCGCGAGGCCCGCGAGAAAGCACCGGCGATCGTCTTCATCGACGAGCTCGACTCGATCGGCCAGCGCCGCTCAGATGGTGCGGTCATGACCGCCGGCAGCGAGCAGGAGCAGTCGCTCAACCAGATCCTCGCCGAGATGGACGGCTTCTCGCCGCTCGAGGGGATCGTCGTGATCGGCGCCACCAACCGCCCCGACGTGCTCGACCCCGCGCTGCTTCGACCCGGGCGCTTCGACCGCACGATCGGGCTCGAGCGACCGAGCGAGGAAGGCCGCTGCCAGATCCTATCCCTCCACGCCCGGACAAGCCGGCTGGATCCCGGGGTCGATCTGCGAAAGATCGCCCGGGCTGCGCACGGTATGACCGGGGCGGATCTCGCCAACGTCATAAACGAGGCCGCACTGCTGGCAGCCCGCGAGCGCAAGCAGGCCATCTCGCAGACAGAGCTCGATGAGGCCCTGAGACGCGTGCTCGAGGAGCCAGAGCGCCAGCGGCGGCTCTCGATGCGCCAGCGCGCGGTGGGGCGGCGCTCGACCGCCGCCGACGAGCGGGTCACCCTCAGCGACGTGGCGGGCGCAGACGACGCGCTCGAGGAGCTCTCCGAGGTAAAGGACTACCTCCAGGAGCCCGAGCGCTTTGCCGAGCTCGGCGCGCGGGTCCCGCGCGGCGTGCTGCTCACCGGTCCGCCCGGGTGTGGCAAGACCCTGCTCGCCAAGGCCGTGGCCGGAGAGGCCAACGCCGCCTTCTTCTCGGCGGCGGGCTCCGAGTTCGTGCAGCTCTACGTGGGCCAGGGGGCCGCGCGCGTGCGCGACCTCTTCGCCGAGGCCAAGGCACTCGCGCCGGCGATCCTGTTCATCGACGAGATCGACGCGCTGGGGGGGCGGCGTTCCGGGTCTGGAACCGACGGCGGCGGCAGGGAACACGACCATGCGCTCAACCAGTTGCTCGTCGAGCTCGACGGCTTCGAGCCGCGCTCCGGCCTGATCCTGGTGGCGGCGACCAACCGCCCGGACATGCTCGACCCCGCTCTGCTCAGGCCGGGTCGCTTTGACCGCCAGGTCGAGCTCACCCTGCCAGACCGCGAGGGCCGGCGCGCCATCCTCGAGGTCCACGCCCAGGGAAAGCGGTTGGCGCGCGACGCCGACCTCGACCTCGTGGCCTCGGTGACCCAGGGCTTCTCGGGCGCGGACCTCGCCAACGTGATCAACGAGGCGGCGCTGCTCGCCGGGCGCAGGCGCCAGCCCGACATCTCGCACCCCGCGCTCGAGGAGGCGGTCGAGCGAGTGCTGCTCGGGGTGGCCTCACGGCGTCACATCATGGGAGAGGAGGAACGCCGGGCCGTCGCCTACCACGAGGCCGGTCACGCGCTCGTCGGGCTGTCCCTGCCGGGCGTGACCGCTCCCGCCAAGGTCAGCATCGTGCCCCGAGGGCGGGCGCTCGGCTTCGTGCTGCAAAGCGACGACAACGAGTACGGCACCTGGTCGCGCTCGAAGCTCATGAACCAGATGGCGATGGGAGTCGCGGGCCGGGTCGCCGAGCAGCTCGTCACCGGGGAGCCGAGCTCGGGGGCGTCCAACGACCTCGCCTTCGTGAGCGGGATGGCGAGGAGAATGATCTGCGACTTCGGGATGAGCGACGCGCTCGGCGGCGTCACCTTCCACGGCGAGCGCGATCCCGACTGGCCCTCTGGCCTGCCTGGCTTCTCCGAGGAGGTCATGCGCCAGATCGACTCGGAAGTCCGGCGGCTCGTCGAGGAGGCCCACGAGCGGGCGCGGCAGGTCGTCGCCGGTTCTGAGGAGGCGCTTGGTCGCATCGCCGAGGCGCTGCTCGAGCGCGAGACCCTCTCGGCCGAGGAGCTCGAGGCGCTCGTCGGGCGTGCGCCGGTGCCGTCGGCTGTAGGCGCGGGCCCGACGCGCCCACCGCACGCCCGCGTGCCAACCTCAGCGCCGTAGTCCCGCGCGGTCTGCTGCGGAGCGCAACTCGTCTCAGCTCGCTCGCGTCCCACCGGCCCGTCAGCCGGA
>JACCTJ010000005.1 GCA_013812485.1 Thermoleophilaceae bacterium | reverse complement strand
GTCCGCTCGTAGAAGTCGATCGTGGCGGCGAGGTCACGGACGGTGAGGACGAGGTGATCGAGGCCGGTGACCCGGGGCGGGCGGGGTGGGCCGCCCGACACGCGCCCTCCTCAGTTGTCGGCGGGGGCCCTGCGCAGCTCGCGCTGGGTGGCCAGGCGCGCCTTGGGGGCCCCGGTGTAGCTGTCCCACGCGCGGGCGAAGGTGGCGAGGCTCGTGCGACCGCCGCGGCGATGCGCGGCCAGCATCGGACAGGTGCCCTCGGGCGAGGTGTAGGCGCCGGCGATGATCGGCCCGGAGCGCACGCCCTCGAGCATGGCTCGCTTCGTCGCCGGCGGCAGGGGCTCGATGGAGACCGTCAGCCGGCGAGCCGGGCGTCCTGGTCGTCCTGGTCGGCCTCGCGTCACCGCCCTCAAGCTACCGCGCCCCGGTTGCGAGCGCCAGGAGACGACCGCTTCTGGGCCGGGTCTTTCAGACCTGAGCGTCGAGCAGCAGGCCGAGCTGGCGCGATTGGGCCACGAGCGTCCCGTCGGGCGCCCACAGCTCCCCGTCCTCCTCGAAGAAGCCGTCGCGCACGAGGCCGGTGCGGAAGCGGCCGAGGAGCAGCGCGTCGCCCAGCGGGAGCGGCGCGCGGAAGTGCACGGTCAGGTCGATCGTCGGCGCCGGCGCGAGCGCCCGCAGCCGCGTCCACGGCGCCGGGTACCAGGCGTCGGCCAGGATGGTGACGGTCGCGGCGTCGATCGGCCGCTCCTCCCGCAGCCCGAGCCAACCGCCCGTCTCGGCGTGCGAGGCGCCGGAGAACGGCGCCTCCCCCAAGCGCGGCTGCATGACCAGGAGGTCGAGGAACGGCGGCCGCTCGGCGCGCGGGCCGTCACCAGCGGAGACCGCGCGATCCTCGGCCGGGGCGACCTCCGGCATGGGAGCGTCGTCGAGCAGCGGTCCCGGCCACGGAGTCGAGAAGGCGCCGAGCGCGAGGGCCAGCAGCTTCCCGCCCTGCTCCAGACGCGCGCTCGCGGTGGTGAGCGACCGGCCGGCCCGCTCGACCGTGGGCCGGAGGACGATCGGCCCGGCCCCGGGCGGGCGCAGGAAGTGCATGGTCAGCGAGCGCGGCTGGCGCGCGGGATCGGCGACCGCTAGCTCGAGGCCCCGGAGCCCGAAGGCCATGACGTAGCCGCCGAGGGGCCCGCGCGGCGTCCACCAGCGCTCGTCGATCCGCCCCTCGTACGCCCCGTCGCCGAGCGGGACGAGCGCGGTGTCCTCGTCCATCCCCACCCGCGGGCCGCTCAGGCCCAGTCGCCCCAGCGAAACCCGGTGGTCGAGGGCTGGGGCTCGAGCGGGCTGTCGGGCAGTCCGGGCTCCGGGTCGGGAGCGTTGTAACCCCCCGGCGCGACGTCGTTGGGCGTGCCGGGATGGAAGAGCGAGGCCAGGTACTGGATCTGGCCGCGCCCCGGCCCGAGCTCGAACTGGCCGCCGCCGTAGGCGCCGATGCCGCGCGCCTCGCACAGGTCATAGGCCGCGCACAGCGCTCGCAGCGAGCCGAAGCGCGAGGGCTTCAGGTTGACCATGCGCGGCGGGAAGGGCAGCGCGTCGATGTCCTCGACCGAGTGGATGACGGCGTCCCAGGTGATGCGCTCGCGGTGGGCGTCGAGGACCTCCTCGGTTTCGGGACGGAGCTTCGGATCCTCGATCCACGCGTCCGGGAAGGCCTCGATCACCGCGCGGTAGAGGCGAGGATCGGCGGCCTGGTCGACGATCGTGCCCTCGTAGGCGCCCTTGAAGTCGACCGAGTCGACCGCGCCGGTCGCGGCGATCGCGGCGATCAGCTCGTCGTCCCAGGCGCTCGTGGGATCGAGCTTGAAGCGCAGGCTCGGGTAACGGTCGAGGCGCCGGCGAATCGGGTCGATGGCCGGCGGATCCGACAGCCGCAGCGAGACGACGAAGGTCACCGGTTGCGGGTCGCGGCCGAGCACCTCTGCCAGCGAGCGGCCGGCCTGGTTGAGGGCGAGGTCGAGCGCCGCGGACTCGTACGCCCAGCGGCGGTAGTCGCGCGAGGGCTCGCGCTCGGGCGGCGAGGGCCACAGCTCGAGGCCCTCGAGCAGCCGCGAGAAGCTCTCTACGGTGTGACGGCCGGCAAGTGGCAGGCTCGGCCCGGCGTCCTGGAGCGCGAGCTGATCGAGCCCCTCGTAGGTCACGTCCTCGCCCACGCCCTCGTGCCCGCCGCCGCGCAGGCGGATGACCGTGGACAGGCGCGTGAACTCGCTCGAGACGTCGCGCTCGAGGCCCTCGAGCTCGTAGGCCTCGATCTCGAGGGGAAGATCGGCGAGGACCGGGTAGGTGCGCACGGCGGGGCACCCTAACCGTTGCTCGTCGTCACGCGGTTCTCGGTGATGGCCTCGCGGGGTTGGCCGTCGAGACACACCTCACGACTGACTGCCGATACCTCCCGGCGAGGGCGCGAGTCTCGGCTCCGCGGTGTCTGAGGCCTCGGGCTCGGGCCGGCCGGTGGATCCTTTCGGCAGCGAGATCCGGACGACCGCGCCGCCTGCGCCGACGATGCTCACCCGGCCGTCGTGCGCCTCGGCCACCGCGCGGACGATGGCGAGTCCGAGCCCGCTCCCGGACCGCGTCCGGGCCTCGTCGCCGCGCGTGAAGCGCTCGAACGCCCGCTCGGCGATGGTCCTCTCGAACCCGGCGCCCTCGTCGCTCACCTCGAGCTCGACGGCCCCGTCGGCGGGCCGCGCGGCGAGCACGACCTCGCCGGCGCCGTGGCGCAGGGCGTTGTCGACGACGTTGCCGAGGGCCTGGCGCAGGCGCAGCGGGTCGCCGCTCAGCGTGAGGCGGTCCGGGGCCTCGACGCGGATGCTCCGACCGAGCCCCGCGGCTCGGTCGACGAAGCGCTCGCGCACGTCGTCGAGCACGGAGCGAGCCTCGAGCGGCTCGCGGCGCACCGGCAGCTTCCCGTCGGCGGCCCGGGCGACCACGAGCAGGTCCTCCGCGAGCTGGGCGAGGCTGTCGCACTCCTCCGCGGCGGCGAGGACGGACGCGCGAGCGTGTGGTCCGAGGTCACCAGTCCGCAGCGCCGCGTCGAGCTCGGTCTTGATCACCGCGACCGGCGTTCGGAGCTCGTGGCTCGCATCGGCCACGAAGCGGCGCTCGCGCTCGAACGAGCGCCGCAACCGCTCGAGCATCTCGTTGAGGGTCTCGCCGAGGCGACGGATCTCGTCGTGGGCGGCAGGCAGGGGCAGCGCCTCCTCGCCGCCACTCAGGGAGACCTCGGTGGCGCGGCGGCGCATGGCCTCGACGGGACGCAGCCCGGCGGTGGCCAGCGCGTACCCGAGCAGCGAGGCCAGCAGCACCGCCACCGGTCCGCCCACCGCAAACGCGGCGACGAGCCCGTCGAGGGTCTCGTCGCGATCCTCGAGCGACTGGCCGACCACCACGAGCGGCGAGTCCGCCCGCGCCGAGGCGCGGCGAGCGAGCACGCGGGCCTCGCTGTCGATGCCGGCGACACGCCGCTCGACGAGCACCGTTCGCTGCCGGACGCGCCGGAGGTCCGCCGCGCGGAGCAGCGGCCCACGCGCGCCGCCCGAGGCGTCGGTGAGCCGGCCGGCGGGCGAGAGCACCGCCGCGAAGCTCTCGTCCGGCTCGCCCAGGACTCCCGGCGTCGCGCTCGTGAGCGGTGCGGCGGACCGGCTCGCGAGCTCGGCCACCGCATCGGCTCGGGCCTGCAGGCTCGCGGTCAGGGACTCGTCGAGATCGGCCTGGAGGCGGAGGTACACGAACAGGCCGGTCACGGCGAGGACCACGAACATCGCCGCAGCGAAGGCCGCAGTCAGTCGGCCCCGGATCGGCAGGCGGCTCACCCGCCGCCGTCCCTGCGCAGGCGGTAGCCGATGCCCCGAACGGTCTCGAGCGAGGTGACGCCGAACGGGCGGTCGATCTTCTCGCGCAGGTAGCGGACGTAGACCTCGACGACGTTCGAGTTCTGCCGGTAGCCGAGGTCCCAGGCCGCGTCGAGGAGCTGGGTCTGGCTGAGGACGTGCCCGGGGCGCCGCATGAAGGCCTCGAGCAGGCCGAACTCCCGCGCCGAGAGCTCGATCTCCCGGTCTCCGCGCCAGACCTCTCGCGTGGCCGGGTCGAGCCGCAGGTCGCCCGCGCTCAGCACGACCGGGCGTTCGACCGGTCCTCGTCGCACGAGCGCCCGCACGCGCGCGAGTAGCTCGGCGAGCGAGAACGGCTTGGTCAGGTAGTCGTCCGCCCCCTCGTTGAGGCCTCGGATCCGGTCCTCGACCCCGTCGCGGGCGGTGAGCATGATGATCGGCGTCCACACGCCGTCGGCGCGCAGCCGGCGGCAGGTCTCGAAGCCGTCGATGCCGGGCAGCATGACGTCGAGGACGAGGGCGTCGTAGTCGGTCGCCCGCGCCATCCCGAGCGCGGTGTCGCCTCGCGCAGCGACGTCGGCGACGATGCCCTCGGTGCGCAGCCCGCGGCGAATGGCCGTGGCCATACGCACGTCGTCCTCGATCACCAGCAGCCGCACCCCTTCATCATGATCCTCCGGATGAGAGGAGCCTGAGAGCGGCGTCGGCGCTAGGTGCCGCCGGCCGGGCCGAGGTACTTGTCGTTCGGCGTGGCGCTGCGGTCTGGGCGCACGTCGGGCGGCTCGAGGTTGGTGTCGACGAACAGGCACCACACCCGGCGGCGGTCGTCGGCCGGGATGCAGGTGCGGAAGTAGCCCTCGGCCACACGAATGGTGTTGGCGGCATCGACGTTGCGGCGGTACTCGGGGCTCGCGTGCGCGAGCGTGTAGCTGCGCACGAGGCGGGCGTTCGTCTCCGTGGCCTCGGTCTCGGAGACGATCAGCGGTCGCGAGGCGAGCCCCGCCGCGACCAGCCCCAGGGTGCCCGCCAGGAGCAGGCCCGTGGCCGCGCGGTCGAGCAGGATCTCGTACGGCGGGCCGCTCGGGCCGGCGATCGGGGCGCCCGCCGCCGCGGCCGTCCCCGCGGTGGCCAGGCGCTCGGCGATCATCCGGCGGGCCAGGAACGGCGCGACCACCCCGACCAGGAACAGGTTCGAGAACGAGGCGATGATTAGCCCGGGGATCAGGTCGATTCCCGAGGCGAACGGCGGGAGGACATGCAGCAGCACGCCGTTGCCGACGGTGAGTACGGCAAAGGCCGGCCACTGGAGACCGCCGCGCAGGCGCCAGCGCAGGCGGCGCGCCCAGAGCCTGCCCTCGGAGCTCAT
>JACCTJ010000365.1 GCA_013812485.1 Thermoleophilaceae bacterium | reverse complement strand
AGGCCGCCGAGGAGACCGAGGAGGAGCTGCTCGCCCCGTTGAGCGAAGCCGAGCGCCGGCGCCTGCATTCGTACCTGACCCGCGTCGCCGCGCACGCGTGCGGAGGCCGCTCGTGCTGAACCGTCTGCGGCGCCGCCGAGGCGAGCGTCCCGAGACCACCCTCGACCGCGGCCGCCTGCTCGGCCTCTTCCGTCCCTACCGCCGCCGCCTCGGCGCCGTGCTCGCGCTCATCGCGGTCTCCGCCGGGCTGGGCATGGTCTCGCCCTTCCTCCTGCGCGCCGTGCTCGACGACGCCATCCCGGCGCGCGACACCACCCTGCTCGCCCTCCTCGTCGTCGGCATGATCGCCATCGCCATCGCCACCGGCGCGCTCGGCGTCGCCCAGACGCTGCTCTCGAACACGGTCGGCCAGCGGGTCATGCACGACCTTCGCGCGGCGGTCTATCGCCATCTCCAGCGCCTGTCCCTGTCGTTCTTCACGCGCACACGGACGGGTGAGATCCAGTCCCGCATCGCCAACGACATCGGCGGCGTGCAGAACGTCGTCACCAGCACGGCGACCTCGATCGTCTCGAACGTGACCACGGTCATCGCTGCGGGCGCCGCGATGTTCCTGCTCGACTGGCGCCTCGCCCTCTTCGCCTTCGCCCTGCTCCCGTTCTTCGTCTGGCTGACGCGCCGCGTGGGCGCGGAGCGCAAGCGGATCACCGGCGTCCGCCAGGGGCGCCTGGCCGACATGTCCGCGCTGGTCGAGGAGTCGCTGTCGGTATCGGGGATGTTGCTCGGGCGGCCGTTGGGCCGGCAGGGAGCGCTGGCCGAGCGCTTCGAGCGCGAGTCGGCCGAGCTGGCGGACATCGAGGTCCAGTCGCGCATGGTGGGACGCTGGCGGATGGCCTCGGTGCAGATCGCCTTTGCGGGAATGCCCGCGCTCGTCTACCTGTTCGGCGGGCTGAGCATGGCCGGCGGCGCGGCGATCTCGATCGGCACGCTCGTGGCCTTCACCACCTTCAGACGCGGCTCTTCTTCCCGGTCCAGTCGCTGCTGTCGGTCGGCGTCGAGGTCCAGAGCTCGCTGGCCCTGTTCGAGCGGGTCTTCGAGTACCTCGACCTGCCGATCGATGTGGCCGAGCGCGACGGCGCGCTCGAGCTGCCGGCCGAGAAGATCGAGGGCGACGTCAGCTTCGAGCACGTGGGCTTCCGCTACGGGGAGAGGGGCGAGCCGACCCTGCGCGGGATCGACTTGCGGGTGCCGGCCGGCACGACGCTCGCGCTGGTCGGGGAGACCGGCTCGGGCAAGACCACGCTGGCCTACCTCCTAGCTCGTCTCTACGACGTCGATGAGGGCGCCGTGAAGGTCGACGGGTTCGACGTGCGCGAGCTCTCGCACGGCTCGCTGGCCGGGATCGTCGGGCTGGTCTCGCAGGAGACCTACCCGGTCCACGCCTCCGTCCGTGAGAACCTGCGCTTCGCCCGCCCCGAGGCCACCGACGCGGAGGTCGAGGACGCGGCCCGCGCGGCGCAGATCCACGGGCTGATCGCCGGCCTCTCCGAGGGCTTCGACACCGTCGTGGGCGAGCGCGGATACCGTTTCTCGGGCGGCGAGAAGCAGCGCATCGCCATCGCCCGTGCCGTGCTGCGCAACCCGCCGATCCTCATCCTCGACGAGGCGACCAGCGCGCTCGACACCGAGACCGAGCGAGCGGTCGGCCAGGCGCTGAGTGATCTCTCGCGCGGGCGGACGACGGTCGCCATCGCCCACCGGCTCTCGACCGTCCACGACGCCGACCAGATCGCCGTGCTCGACGGCGGCGAGGTCGTGGAGCTCGGAACGCACGAGGAGCTCGTGGACAGCGGCGGGCGCTACGCGGCGCTCGTGGCGGGGCAGCGGCGGGCCGAGACGGCGCTGGCAATCTGAGCTGGTCCGACCGCGGCGGCGCGGTCAGCCGAGGTGCCGCCTCGGCCTTCGGGAACCGCGCCCCCCGGGCTCGGCGAGGTCAGGCCCGAGGCGAGGCGAACGTGCAGGCCGACCCACTTGAAAGAGAGACGGAGGCGAGCGGTCGGCGGCGTCGACCTCCGGGTGGCCCTGAGCGCTGCCTGTTGGCGCCCTGGCGTGCGGATACCACTGCGCTCCGAGGAGGTTGCTGTGACGTTGCTGCTGATCGGGATCTTCGCGTGGGTGCTGCTCGCGGTCTTCGTGTGCTCGCTCGGGCGCGCGGCCAAGGCGGGCGACCGCTTGGAGCGCGAGCGCGTGCCCGGCTGGGTGGACCTCGGCCTCGGCCGGTGAACTCGCGTCGCCGGCGGACGCCGTGCCGGCCCGGCGCTTCGAGGAGGCGGTCCATTGCGAGCTGCTCGTCGCCCGGCGGGGGCCCTGAGGCACGCTGAGGCACACCTGGCCCGGCTCGAGAGCAGCCGCCGCGCGGGCGCCATCTGACTCTCTCCGGGAGCCCCAGTTGAGCCGGGCTCAGATCCGAAACACCGGTACGA
>JACCTJ010000364.1 GCA_013812485.1 Thermoleophilaceae bacterium | reverse complement strand
GGCGAAGGCGGCGCCGGCCGCGAGCGCGTCGTCGGGGCGGATCTCGGGATCAGGGTTGGTCAGGGCCGGATGACCTGGCCCTCGCGGACCATGTCGGGCTCGATCAACCCGGGCCAACCGGTCGTCGCGACGACGACGTCGGCCTTGGCCATGACCTCGCTCGCCTCGCGGATCTCGATCCCCTTCTCACGAGCGCGGTCGTGCGCCTCCTCGTCGGGATCGCTCGCGAGCACTCGGTCGACGCCGCCGTCGACCATCAGACCGGCGATCCCGAAGCCGGCCGCCCCCAGGCCGAGCTGCCCGACGGTGGCCTCGCGCAGCTCGATCCCCACCTGACGGCACGCGACGATCGCCGCGCTCAGGACCACGACAGCGGTCCCGTGCACGTCGTCGTGCATGACCGGGATCGGCAGCTCCTCGATCAGGCTTCGCTCGATCTCGAAGCACTCGGGGGCCGAGATGTCCTCGAGGTGGATGCCGCCGAAGGTCGGCGCGATCCGCTTGACGGTCTCGACGAAGTCGTCCTGCTCGGAAGGCGTCGATCAGGATCGGCATGGCCAAGATGCCGGCGAACTGGCGGTAGAAGACGGCCTTGCCCTCCATGACCGGCATCGCGGCCCGCGGGCCGATGTCGCCGAGCCCGAGCACCCGGCTCCCGTTGGTGGCGATCGCGACCGTGCGGCCCACCATCGTGTACCGGGCCAGCTGCGCGGGATCGTCGGCGATCGCCTGAGGCACGCGGGCCACGCCGGGGGTGTAGATGTCGCGGGTGTCCTGGAGGGTGCGGACCTCGATCCGCGCCTCGATGTCCAGCTTGCCACCCTCGTGGCGCAAGAAGCCCGGTCGCGCTGCCACAGGACCTCGACGCCGTCGAGCCCGTTCAGAGTCTCGGCGATGGCCGTCGCATGGTCGTCGTCGCGAACCTCGACCGTGATCTCCCGGACCGTGGCCTCGCGGGCGAGCTTCTCGGTCGTCACGTCGCCGATCAGCCCCTCCCGGTCGCCGATCGCCCCCGCGATCTGGGCGAGCATCCCGGGACGGTGGCGGGTCTGGACCCGGAAGGTGATATCGAGCACGGCGGCGTCAGAGCTTTCGCTCGAGCTCGCGCGCGAGCTGCTCGAGCCCCTCCGGTCCGAGCTCTCCCTCGAGCAGCTGCGGAAGCGTGAGCACCGGGGCCCGGGCCCCCCGGCGCAGGCGGCGCAGCTGCCCCTGCTGAGCCCGCGCGCGGCTGCCCTGCAGGCGGGCCGCGTCGAGCGCCGCCTCGATCTCGGGGGGCCCGCCGTTCGGCGACGGAGCCGCGAGCTGCTCGAGCTCGGCCGCCGAGAAGCGCTGCGAGAGCAGGCCGTTGGCCACGATCGCCGCCGGGCCCATCCCCACCTCCTCCTCGAGTTGCGACTCGAGCTCGAGCGTCTCGGTCACCGGCATCTCCTCGGGCAGGGCGACCGTGACGTAGCCGGTGCGCTCGGGATCGAGGAGGAGCGAGCGCACGCGATCGGCCTGGCGGCGCACGGTTCCGACCCGGGCGATGTCCCCGAACGTCCGCGGCGTGCGCAGCATGCCGAGCGCGTGACCCGAGGCCGGCGCGTCGACGATCACGGTGTCGTAGCCGGCCTCCTTGCCGCCCCAGCGCTGGGGCTGGGCCAGGTTCCAGGCCTGGGCGAGGGTGACCACCTCCCGGGCCCCCGGCACGGCCGCGATGAAGTAGACGAACACCGGCGTGCGCGACAGCAGGGCCACGAGCGCCCGCGAGTGAAGCTGTACCTCGAGCCAGTGCCGGAGCACGGCGTCGGGCTCGATGGAGGTCGTCCAGAGCCCCGGCACGAGCTCGGCCTCGTCATCGGCGCGAGGCGGAGATATGCCGAAGACGCGCGAGAGGCGGTGCTGGTCGCCGACCTCGCACACGACGGTCCGCCGTCCCCGAGCCGCGGCCGCGAGCCCCAGAGCGCCGGCGACCGTGGTCTTGCCGACCCCGCCCTTGCCGGTGACGAAGATGAACTCACGGTCGAGGAGGGTCGACATCCGGCTGCACTTTGACAGCCGCGCCGGGAACGGCGGGGGAAGCGCTAAATGGTTGCTCCCGCGGCCGGGTGCGTGGTCGCGGGATCAGCCATCTGAGCCGTCCGGCGCCCTGACGACAGGCAGTTCGATCCGTATCTCCGTGCCCTGGGTTGGCGAGCCGTCGCCCGTCGCCGGTCGCAGGGAAGCGGCGAGGCGAGGCCGAATGGCCGGTTCCGCCGAGATGGCCCGCCGGCGCGAGCGGCGTGATCGGCCGGGGAGGACACCGAGCAGGTCCGGGACTGCGAGTGAGCCGCGGACGTCGGCTACCGCGTGGGCGGCGATGGCCAGTCCGCGGCCGCGGCCACGAGCGTCTGCGCGCGGCGAGCCGCGCGTCCGCCCGCTGTCGCGAACGGCGATGCGCACCCCTTCGCCCTGGCGCTCGCCCACCACCGCGATCCGCTCGCCGCCGTGCTCGACCGCGTTCGCCAGGAGGTTGCCGAGCGCCTGTGAGAGGCGAGCCGGATCGGCGTGGGCGACGGCCGGTCCCGCTCGCCAGTCGAAGCTGATCTCGCCCCCGCCGGCGCGGACCGCCGGTTCCCAGGCCTCCGCCGCCGCACGGGCCAGGGAGTCGATCCGTACCTCGCCGGCCCCGCCAGCCACTCGCCGTCCTTCCCGCGCCGCGCCGAGATCCGCGAGCCCCAGGCGGAGGCGGTCGAGGTGGACATCGAGCGCCGCCGCCCGGCGCCGGAGCTCGGGGTTCCGTGAGAGGGCCTCGACCGCCAGCGCGAGCGCGCAGACCGGGCCGCGGAGCTCGTGGTCGGCTTGGGCTACGAGCTCCAGCCGCCGGGCCAGCCGGGCGGCCTGGAGCGCGAGCGCGCTGGCCATAGCCCAGCCGACGACGGCGAGCCAGATCGTCACAGGACCTCCGTGAGACGGTAGCCGACGCCGCGCACGTTGAGCACGAACGGCCGGCCCGCGCCGCTCAGCTTGCGTCGCAGGCGACAGGCGTGGGCGTCGAGCGTGCGCGTGGTCCCGATCGAGGCGTAACCCCAGACGTCGCGCAGAAGGTCGTTCTTGAGGTAGACCCGCGTCGGGTTCGCCGCGAGGGCCTGGAGCAGGGCGAACTCCTTGGCCGCCAGGGTCACCGGCTCTCCGGCGAGGCGGACCTGACGGGTCTCGGGCTCGACGCTGAGCTCGCCGACGCGGATCGCTCCGCGGGCCGGGCGCCCGCCGGCCCGCCGCAGCACCGCGCGGACGCGCCCAAGCAGCTCCTGGTAGGCGAACGGCTTGACCACGTAGTCGTCCGCCCCGCGGGCGAACCCGCGCACGCGATCGGCCTCCGAGGCCCGGCCGCTCAGCACGATCACCGGGAGCGCCGGGTCGATGCGCGAGGCCAGCCCGTCGGCGGCCCGGACCCGGTCGAGCACCGCGAGGCCCGAGCCGTCGCCGAGCACGAGGTCGAGCAGCACCAGGTCCGGCCCGCGGACCTCGATCGCCCGCAGGGCCTCGCCCGCGCCCCGGGCGCTCGTTACCGCGAAGCCGTCGGCGGCCAGGTTGTCGGCCAGGTAGGCGGCGATCGCCTGGTCGTCCTCGACCACGACCACCGAAGGTGTGGAGCGTGTTGCGTCCATGCCGACTGAAGCCCACCCGACCGCGGATCTCTCCCCTCCGGGAGCGAGAGAGCGTGAACGTCCACTTGCAGGACAGCG
>JACCTJ010000297.1 GCA_013812485.1 Thermoleophilaceae bacterium | reverse complement strand
CACGAACGCCTCTCCTGCGGCAACGGTGCGAATCGCACGGATCAGATCCTCGGGCGGCGACCCCTTCATCACGTAGCCGCGCACGCCTGCACCGATCGCATCGCAGAGCAGGCCCCGGTCCCCGTAGGCGGAGTAGACGACGGTCTTCATTCGCGGCGTCTGCTCCGCGAGCCGTCTGACGAGCGAGATGCCATCCATCCCGGGCAGCCGGAGGTCCACGACGAGCATGTCCGGCTGGTGCTCGGCCACCGCCTCGACCGCAGCCTCGGCGGAATCGACTGAGCAGACGAGGTCGATGTCGTCGGAGTCGGCGAGCAGGAGAGCCAGCCCTCGCCGGACGGCCGGGTGGTCATCGACGACCACGCATTTGACCTGTATGGCCATTGTGAGCTACATGGTATATGCCGCGCGCATCTAGCGCGGCATTTTTTTTCGCTTTGCTCAGCCCAGTCGCAGGCGGGCGGCCTGGATGTGGCGCTCGCCCGCCTCGATCGCCGCGCGCGCCTCGGGCCGGGTCAGCGCGCCCTGGACGAGAATCGGGACCTCGAAGCCGGCGGCCCGCAGCTCGACGGCCTCCTCCGCGGCGGCGACCGCGAGCCAGCTCGCTCCGCCCGCGAGCGCGGCGCGTGCGCACGGCACCATCCCGTGGCCGTAGCCGTCGGCTTTGACCACGGCGCAGAGCTTGGCGTCCGCGGTCAGGGTCGAGCACAGTCGCTGCGCGTTGCGCTCGATCGCGCCGAGATCGACGCGAGCGATGGCGCGCGGTTGCTGCGCCGGGGCCGGCGCCGGCTCCACGGCTGGCGCTCCCTCGCTCAAGTCGGGCCGCGTCCGCCGAGGGCGAGCGTCGATCGCTCGACCGACACCGCCACCGCTCAGCGCGCGAGCGCGCCGAGCACGTCGGCGCGGCTCACGACCCCGACGAGCAGCCCCTCCTCGACCACCGGCAGCCGGTTGTGCCCGCTCTCGGACACGATCCGAGCCGCCTCGCGCGCGCTCGTCTCAGGACCGACGGTAGTCGGCTCCTTCGTCATCATGTCGTCCACAGTTGCGGCGAAGGCCTTGCGCAGGCGGTCCTCGAAGTGGCGCAGCGGCTCGAGGAAGACAACCCCGCCGAAGAGCTCGATGTAGTGGGGAAGATGCAGATCGCCCTGCTCGTCGGCGATGACGAGGTCGCCCTCGGTGACGATCCCCACGCAGCGCCCGTCGGCCTCGACCACCGCCACGCCCGGCAGCTCGCGCTCGGCCAGCAGGCGGATGACTTCCTCGACCGGCGTGTCGGGAGCGACCGTCGGCGGGTCCGGGTCCATGATCTCGCGCACGGGAACAGGCATCGCGAGGCGAATCTAGCGCGTCGGGCGCCCGGACTCGATGCCCTCGGCCGCCCGCCGCTCGCGCGCGCGGGCCGGTCCCCCGAGGGCGGCGGACAGCGAGTCGATGACGTCGGAGGCGATGGTGTGATCGGCCCCGAACCGCGAGGCGGCGACGCGGCCCGCCCGCGCGTGCGCGAGCACGCCCGCGGCGGCAGCCGGGAGGGCATCGAGCCCCTTGGCCAGGTAGGTGGCGATCACCCCGCAGAGGACGTCGCCGGTACCGGCGGTGGCGAGCGCCGGGGACCCGCCGCGACTCACCGCCGCGAGGCCGTCGGGCGCGGCCACGATCGTGTCGTCGCCTTTGAGCACGACGATCGCTCCGCTGCGCGCGGCGGCCTCGCGCGCCGAGGAGAGGCGGCGCTCGCCGATCGCGCTCGAGTCGGTCTCGAGCAGCCGGCCGAGCTCGCCCGCGTGCGGGGTGAGGACGGTGGGCGCGGGTCGCTCGCGCAGAGCCTCGAGCGCGCCCGCGTGGGCGTTGAGCCCGTCCGCGTCGATCAGCAGCGGCGCCTGCACTCGCCGCGCCACCGCACGGGCGAAGGCGACCGCGCCCTCGGAGCGGCCGATCCCCGGCCCGAGCACGACGGCACCGGCGCGCTCGGCGAGCTCGGCCACGCCGTCAGCGCCGGCCTCGCTGTGGGCGCCGTCGGCCTCGGGCTGACCGGCCGTCATGGCCTCGAGCAGCTTGAGCGCGAAGACGGTCTCGGTCGACTCGGGAACGGCGAGCTGGACGTAGCCCGCCCCGGTCCGCATGGCGGCGAGCGCCGCCATGGTCGGCGCACCGGTCAGGCCCCGCATGCCGCCGGCGATGACCACCGTGCCGGCGTCGAACTTGCTTCCGGCGCGGGCACGCGCGGGAACCAGCGCGAGCACGCGGTCGGAGATCAGGCCCGCCGTCGTGGCCGAGGGCGCGTCGCGCGGGATGCCGATCTCGACCGTGTGGACCGTCCCCGCGTGCAGGGCGCCCGGGGCCACGTGCAGGCCGATCTTCGGCGCGTGGAAGGTCGCGGTCATCGCGGCGCGCACCGCCTCGCCGGCCACCGCCCCGGTCGAGGCGTCCACGCCGGAGGGCACGTCGCAGGCGACTACGGCGGAGTCCTGCGCGTTCATGGCCGCGATCGCGCTTGCCGCGGGCTCGCGCGGCTCGCCGGAGAAGCCCGTGCCCAGCAGGGCGTCGAGGACGGCGGCGGAGCCGCGCAGGCTCTCCTCGCAGACGCCTTCGGCCGGCGGATCGCCCGGCAGCCGGTCGAGGTTCGCGCGGGCGTCGCCGCCGAGGTCCCCGAGCGCCGCGGTCGAGAGCACGTCGACCTCGCGCCCGCGCTCGCGCAGGACGCGCGCGGCCACGAGACCGTCGCCGCCGTTATTGCCCCGGCCGACGACGATGCGAATCGGTCCTGGACGCCCTCCGGCGTCGGCCGCCTCGGCGGTGATCCGGGCCAGGCCCTCACCCGCCCGCTCCATGAGCTCGAGCGACGGCACGCCTCGCTCCTCGCTGGCGAACGAGTCCGCCGCGCCCATCTCCCCGGCGTCGAAGAGAGGGTCGAGCCAGGCCGGGAGCGTCACGCTGCCAGAGTATCCGGCAAGCGGGTGCGCGATCCGCGCGTGCCTGGCTCAGCCGCGGTGGGAGGCGCGACGGATGCGGCGCAGCAGCGCGGTCGCGCCGGCAGTGGTGCGCGTGTGGGTAAGGGAGATCACCGGGTCGACCTCGAGCTCGCGGGCGCGGTCGGCCAGCGTCCCGCACAGGTGCACGCGCGGCGGCCCGCCGGCGGCAACGACCTCGACGTCGCGGAAGCTCCACGCCGAGACCCCAAGCGCCTTGGCCACCGCCTCCTTGGCGCAGAAGCGCGCGGCCAGGTGACGGGCCGGGCGGGGACGCGCGGCCGCGTAGGCGCGCTCTCTGTCGGTGAAGAGGCGCTCGGCCAGCCGCGGCCGGCGCGCGAGCGCCCGCTCGAGCCGGTCGATCTCGAGCATGTCGAGCCCGATCCCGAGCCCTGGAGCGACCGGGGAGTCCACCGAGCGGTCTACTCGACCGTGACGGTCTTGGCGAGGTTGCGGGGCTGGTCCACGTTGAGCCCGCGCGCCCGCGCGACCCCGTAGGCCAGCAGCTGGAGCGGCACGATGGCGAGCACGGGCTGGAGCATCCAATCGGTGCGCGGAATCTCGAGGACCTCCTCGGCGTACTCGGCCACGCGCGCATTGCCCTCGGTGGCCACCGCGACGACGTGGGCCCCGCGGGCGCGGACCTCGGCGGCGTTCGAGAGCACCTTGTCGAGCACCGGCGAGTCGGTGGCGACGCAGACCACGGGCGTGCGCTCGTCGAGCAGGGCGATCGGGCCGTGCTTCATCTCGCCGGCGGCGTAGGCATCGGTGGGGACGTAGGAGACCTCCTTGAGCTTGAGCGCGCCCTCGAGCGCGACCGGCAGCCCGACGTGGCGGCCGAGATAGAGGAAGAAGCCGGCGTCGTGCCAGCGGTGGGCAATGTCCCTAGCCGGACCGTCCGTTCGCTCGATGACCTGCTCCACCAGCCGAGGCAGGCTCTCCATGTCGCGCAGGAGGTCGGAGAGACCCGCCGGCGAGAGCGTTCCGCGCAGCTCGGCGAGCTTGAGCGCGATCAGGTACATGACCGCGACCTGCGCGAGGAAGGTCTTCGTGGCCGCCACGCCGATCTCGAGCCCGGCGCGCGTGTAGACCACGCCGTCGGAGTCGCGCGTGGCCTGGGAGCCCATGACGTTGGTGATCGCCAGCACGCGGGCGCCGCGGGCGCGGGCCATGCGCATGGCGGCGAGCGTGTCGGCGGTCTCACCGGACTGCGAGATGCCGACGACGAGGTCGCCGGGACCGACGATCGGGTCGCGGTAGCGCCACTCCGAGGCGATGTCCATCTCCACCGGGACGCGCGCCCACGCCTCGATGGCGTAACGGCCGACGAGGCCGGCGTGGTAGGAGGTCCCGCAGGCCACGATGACGATCCGCCGCAGCGCGCGCAGCTCGTCGTCGGAGAGACCGATCTCCCCGAGCTCGACGCGGTCGCCGCAGACCCGGTCGGCGATGGTCTCGGCCAGCGC
>JACCTJ010000304.1 GCA_013812485.1 Thermoleophilaceae bacterium | reverse complement strand
GGTGGCCTCGCACTTGAGCGACGACCTGCGCGCGGGCGCGGCCGAGGTCTGGGACGCCCAGCACGAGCATCCGTTCGTGCGCGGGATCGGCGACGCAACGCTCGACTCAGAGCGCTTCAACCTCTGGGTCCGCCAGGACTACCTGTTCCTGATCGAGTACGCGCGGGCCCTCGCGCTCGGCGCGGCGCGCGCCCCCGACCTCGCCGCCATGGCGCGCTTCGCCGACCTCGCCCGGGCGACGCTGCGCGAGGAGATGGACCTGCATCGATCCTACGCCGCCGACCTCGGGATCTCGACGGCGGAGCTCGAGCGCGAGGCGATGCTGCCCACGACGCGCGGCTACACCGACTTCCTGGTCCGCACGGCGGCCCACGAGGACTTCGCGGAGCTCGTCGCAGCGCTCCTGCCCTGCATGTGGGGGTTCAGCGACATCGGCCGCCGGCTCGCCGAGCGGGGACGCCCGGCCGACGGGCGCTACGCGAAGTGGATCGACATGTACGCCTCGGACGAGTTCGCCCAACTCGCCGAGTGGTGTCGCGAGCTCTGCGACCGAATCGGCGGCGAGCTGCCCCCCGGCGGACACGTTCGCGCGCGCATGGCGGAGGCTTTCCTGACGAGCACCCGCTACGAGCTCGCGTTCTGGCAGATGGCATGGGAGCGCGAGAGCTGGCCGGTCTGAGCTCGAAGGCGCGGCGAGGGCGTCCCGTCCGCTCCCGCGACCGGCGGCGCGGCATCGCGCCCGCCCGACCCGGGTAGGAGAGGACCGAACCCGACCAGGGGGAACCGGCCCCGATGCCTAGACACCCCGACCCGCCAACCGTCGCGGCGGCCGCCCGGCGAGCCGCCGACACCGTCGACCCCGGCGGAGAGGACGCCGACGTCGGCGCCTTCGTGGCCCATCTCGAGGACGACGACGAGCCGGTCACCGCGGTCGCCGGCCTGGGCGATCGTCTCGAGGAGGCGCGCCGCGCCGCCGATCCCGAGGGGGACGTGCCGGCGGTGACGATGGCCGCCGCGGTGGCCGACTACCTGGCCTACCGCCGTGAGGGGACGAGCGAGGGCCGCGAGGATCTGCTCCGCCTGGCCGCCCGAGCCGAGTTCGAGGGCGGTCGCCCACCCGAGGAGGTCGCGAACTGGCTGCGGGGCCAGGGCGTGGAGGCCTGAGGCACCGGCGAGGCCCTTCCCATGATCCACTACCTGCGCCGGCGCGAAGTAGAGATGCACCCGAGCGGCCGACCGCGCGCGCCGCCGCCGAAGGGTAGGAAGAGGAATTGACAGAGGCGAGCACCCCGGAATCGCATACGGCCGAGAACCAGCGCGCCGGAAGCGGCGGCTCCCGCTCCGCGCGCCCGCTCGAGCGCCTCGCCGACGAGGACCTCATGCACCTCACCGGAGAGTCCGAGTCGCGGGCCTTTGCCCTGATCTATGACCGTCACTCGGGCGCGGCTTACTCGCTCGCCTACCGCATCCTCGGCTCGCGCGGAGCGGCCGAGGACGCCCTCCAGGAGGCCTTCCTCACCGTCTGGCGCAGCCGCTCGCGCTACATGCCCGAGCGCGGCAGTGTGCGGACCTGGGTGCTCGCCATCTGCCATCGCCGCTCGATCGACGTGCTGCGTCGCAACGTGGTCCATCTGCGCCGCCAGCAGGCGGCCAGCGAGAACGAGGACCGCCACCTCGAGGGCGACCGCACGGAGGTCGAGGTCATCCGGCGCGAGGAGGCTAGCGAGGTGCGGGCCGCGCTCGAGGAGCTGCCCTCCGCCCAGCGCAAGGTGGTCGAGCTCGCGTACTTCGGCGGTTTCACCCACCGCGAGATCGCCGGCATGCTCGAGGAGCCGATGGGAACGGTCAAGGGCCGCATGCGGCTCGGACTTCAGAAGCTCCGTATGCAGCTCGCGGGAGACGCCGCCTGATGGCCCGCGACCACGAGCGCTACACGGAGGACGTCGCCCCCTACGTGCTGGGTGCCCTCGCCCCCCTCGAGGCCGAGGCCCTCGAAACGCACCTGCGGGCCTGCGCCGACTGCCGGCGGGAGCTCGTCGAGCTGCGCTCTGGGGCCGAGCTGCTGTCGCGGTCGGTCGAGCAGATCGAGCCACCGGCCGCGCTGCGGGTGAGGCTCCTGGAGGAGGTGGCCGGCGAGGCGGGCGCAGCCGAGGCCCCGTCCGCGCCGCCCCCGGTTCACGCCCCCGCGGCCCAGACCTCGCCGGGCGCCGAGCACAGCGGAGCGCTCCGCCGCCTGGGCACGCGCCTACGCCGGGGCGGTTCTCGCGCCGGCGGGACGCTCCTGCCCCGCCCGGCCCTGGTGCTCGCGACGGGCCTTCTGGCGCTCGTGGCCGGCGTGGCGGGCTGGGCCCTCGGCGGCGCCCGGAGCACCGACGACCGAACCGTGGCGGCCTCCGTCGACCGGGAGCGCCTGCCGAAGGCGAGCGCGAGGATGACGATCCCCGCCGAGGGCGAGGATCCCGTGCTCCGGCTCGCGGGCCTGCGCAACCTCGGCCCGCAGCGCACCTACGAGATATGGGTCCAGCGCGACGGCGAGCTCACACCGGGGCCCCTCTTCAACCCGACCGCCGACGGTGCGGCGGTGACCGGCATCCCGGGGAGCTCCGAGGACATCGAGGCGGTCTTCATCACGCGCGAACGGGCCGGCGGGGCACTCACCCCGACCGAGACCCCGCTCGTGCGCGTCCCTCTCTCCTCGTGACCCGAGCGATCCCGGTGAGTCACGGCGCCGCTCGCGATCGCGCCTGGAGAACGTGTCACAGAGCCGATTTGCCGCTCGAGACATCCGCTTACGGTTGCGTTACGAATAGCTGAGTAATGTCAAAACACTCAGGAGGTAGTTCATGAGTATCAAATTGCCGATGATTGGGGCGGCGCTCACCGCGCTCGCGCTCGGTGCGTCCGCATGTGGCGGTTCAGGAGGCGGCGGCGGCGGCGGTCAGCCGCCGGCCCAGCAGCCGGCGCAGGA
>JACCTJ010000055.1 GCA_013812485.1 Thermoleophilaceae bacterium | reverse complement strand
GTGAGCTTGCCGGAGAAGCCGGCATCGACGAAGCCGGCGGTCGAGTGGATGAGCAGCCCGAGGCGCCCGAGTGAGCTCTTGCCCTCGAGGCGGGCGACCAGGTCGTCGGGAAGGGTCAGGCGCTCGAGGGTCTGACCGAGCACGAACTCACCGGGATGGAGGATGAACGCCTCGCCCGGCTGCGGTTCGACGAGCTCGGTCAGGTCCTCCATCGGCCGGCGCACGTCGATGTAGGCGTGGCGCGCGTTGTGGAAGACGCGGAACTTGCGATCGACGCGCACGTCGACGCTCGAGGGCTGGACGAGCGCGGAGTCGAACGGCTCGATGGCGATGCGGCCGGCCTCGATCTCCGTGCGGATGGTGCGGTCGCTCAGAACCACGGCCGAGGAGTCTAAGGGGGCCGAGGCGACCGGGGGACGAAACCCGCGCATCGGCGCCTCATGTCTTTAGCCGCCGCCCGAAGCTGCCGATACCGGTGGCGAGGAACAGCCATGGACAGCGAAAACCCCCGAGACCAGATCGTCAAGCGGATCGTCCTTCCGAGCGGGAAGACGATCGAGGTCCTGCGGCTCGCCGAGCAGAAGGACGTTCAGGACGACGCGGGCACGAAGCTCGAGCCGGCGCCAGGTCCGGTGGGCCCCGTCTCCGACCCACGAGCAGAGGCCGCGCACGCCGACGTCCTCTGTACCGCGGACCCTCATCTCTGCCCGGCCTGCGACTCCTCGCTCGTCTATCCCGTCGCGTGGACCGCTGCCGGCGCCGAGCGCTGGAGCGTCGAGCTCCGCTGCCCGAACTGCGAGCGCACCGAGAGTGCTCTCCTCGACCTCGACGTGGCCGAGTCGTTCGACGAGGAGCTCGAGCGCGGTGCGGAGACATTGATGGGCGACCTCGCGCGGCTTACCGAGGCCAACATGCGCGCGCACCTCGAGCGCTTCGTCGCGGCGCTGCGCGCCGACGCGATCCTGCCCACGGACTTCTAGAGGCGCTCCGTAAGCCCCTCTCGGGTACGCTCGCTTCGCTCGCTCAGGGAGCCCCTCGATAGGGACTTACCGCGCGCGGCATGCGTGCGGTAGCGGCGACGGCATGACCTTCACGAATAGCGCTCGACGACGCCGTCGGCCACGAGGTCGAGGGCGTGGCGCGGGCCTTCGGGAAGGCTGAGATCGGAGAGGGCGGCCTTGGCTTCGGCGACGTGGTGCAGAGCCTCGCCCCGAGCGTCTCCGAGGGCACCGCTGAGGGCGATGCGGTCGCATACGGCCTCGGCCTGGGCCGGGTCGGTGACGACCTCGCGGAGGTCGAGCGCGCGCAGGTCGCGATCGCGCCGGCGGGCGAGGATGAGCGGCAGGGTGACCGTGCCGTCGAGCAGGTCTGTGCCGCGGCGCTTGCCGGTGCGCTCCGCCGGGCCGGAGACGTCGAGGACGTCGTCGAAGATCTGGAAGGCGATCCCGATCCGCGACCCGAACGCACCGAGCGCGTCGGCGGCCTCGGGGCCGGGGCGACCGAGGATCGCGCCGAGCCGGCAAGCCGCCTCGAACAGGCGGGCCGTCTTGAGCTCGCAGCGCTCGAGGTAGCGATCGGGGCTGACGTCGGCGCGCCAGGCGTCGGCGCGCTGCATGAGCTCGCCGTGCGCGAGGGCCGTCGAGGCCCGCGAGAGCGCGCGCACGGCGTCGGCGTCGCCGGTCATGACGAGCTCGGCGAAGGCACGGGAGAACAGCAGGTCGCCGGTGGCGGTGGCGGCGATGCGCCCCCCGCTGCGAAAGACCGTGGGCCGCCCGCGACGCAGCGCCGCGCGGTCGAGCACGTCGTCGTGGACGAGCGTGGCCATGTGCAGCAGCTCGACCGCCGCGCCGGCGTGCACGACGGCGGCGCCGGCCTCGGACTCCGAGAGCGGAGCCGCCCCGCGCGCGGCACCGACCGTCGCGCCCGCGCACAGGTAGACGAGGATTGGCCGCAGGCGCTTGCCCCCCGCTACGAGCGTGCCGGCCGCGTGCTCGGCCAGACGGTCACCGTAGCTCTCGATGACCTCGCCGAGGCGGCCCTCGGTGCGCGCCAGCAGGCGCGCCAGCTCCGGTCCACCCGCCTCCAGGACGGGGCCCAGTCCGGCCGCCGACGAGGTGGCCACGGCCCCGGTGGACCCTGGACCCGCGCTCACGGGGCCGAGACCGTCCCCGAGTGCAACGCGATCGTCCCGCCTGCGGTCAGGATCCAACGCACGTCCGCGAGCCCGGCGCGGGCGAGTACGCCGCCGAGCTCCTCCGGCCCCGGGAACCGACGAACGGAGCTCGGCAGGTAGCTGTAGGCGGCCGAGTCGCCGGCGAAGCGTCCGATCAGCGGCACGAGCCGGTCGAACCAGAGCCGGAAGAACCACGAAAGCGGCGGGCGCTGCGGCGTCGTGATCTCGAGCACCACGACCCTCCCTCCCGGCCGCAGGACCCGGGTCATCTCGGCCAGTCCACGCTCGAGGTCGGCGAAGTTGCGCGCCCCGAAGCCGACGGTGGCCGCGTCGAAGGCGTCGTCGGGGTAGGGCAACGCCAGAGCGTTCGCAGCCTCGAAGCGAACATCCGCCCGCGCCGACGCCGACTTCTCGCGGCCGAGCTCGAGCATCCGCTGTGAGAAGTCGCAGGCCACCACCTCACCGGCCGGCCCGACCCGGCCCGCGAGCACGAGAGCGAGGTCGCCGGTCCCGGTGGCCACGTCGAGCGCGCGGTCACCGGGACGAACGCGCGTGAGGTCGGCGGCGCGCTCGCGCCAGCGGTGGTGCAGTCCGGCGGTCATCACCGAGTTCATCGTGTCGTACACGCTCGCGATCCGGTCGAACATCGCACGGACCTGCGGCTCCTCGAGCGTGCCGCGCCCCTCGGTCGCGGTAGGTTCGGTGTTAGGTGGCGCGGTCATCGAAGATCCCAGGATGGCGCTCGAGCGCCGAGCCTGTCAAGCCCGGCTGCCACGGTGAGGGGTGCGGCGCGACGGAGGATGCCGAGCCGGCTGAGATGGCGTCTGCCGCTACCGAACCCCGTTCGCTGACTGAGGTGGCGTCTGGCCCCGAAAGGCGCGGCTCCTGCGGCGCCGACCGGTCGCTTCGCTCCCTGATCCAAGAACGCAGGAGTCGGACAGTGCTTCGCACGGCCGACTCCGAGGACGCCGGAGAGCGAAGGCTTGCAGGGAGCCAGACGCCGCCGAACTACTTGAGGGAGGCGAGAAAGTCGACCATGTCCTGGAACTTCTCCGGATCCTGCTTCTGGAGCTTGGCGTAGGAGGGCATGGGCTGCGTCGGGTTGACCAGGGTCCGGGCGATGGCCTCACGCGGCAGCCGCGCGCCGACCTCCGTCAGCTCCGGCCCGATCTCGTTCCCGTTCTCGCCGATCCGGTGACAGCCGAGGCAGCCCGACGAGGCGGTCGCTTGCTTGCCGTCCTCCTGGCCGGCCGCCTGGAGCTCGATCTCGGTCGGCGAGCCGCCCAGCGCGCCGAGCAGGGTCAGATAGGCCATCGCGACGATGGTGGTGATGCCCGCGAGTGTGGCAATCGGGCGCTTGAGCGGGTTGCGCTCCGGACTGCGATCGAAGAACGGAAGCAGGAGCAGCAGCACGAGGCAGATCGTCGGGATGCCCATCGTCGCCAGGAAGGTCAGCTCCGGCGGCTTGACGACGCGCAGCAGCTCGAACAGGAAGAAGAAGTACCACTCCGGGCGCGGCGAGAACGAGGTGGTGGTCGCATCGGCCTTGGGGCCGAGCTCGGCGCCGAGGGCGAGCGTCAGCACGATGATCACGAGCATGGTGATCACGGCCATGCTGCCGTCCTTGGCGATCGCGTAGGGGAAGAACGACTTGCCCTCGCCCTTGAGGATCGAGTACTCGCGGAGGTAGTCCTCCTTCTCGCGGTTGTTCATGGCCGGCCTAGAGCTCTTCCTGGTTGAGGGCCTTGGCCTTCTCGGCCTTTAGCCACGGCGGCGCGGTGGTGCCGAGCTTGGCCACGAGGTACAGGTGGGCGCCGATCAGCGCGGCGATCAGACCCGGGATGATCAGCATGTGGATCGAGTAGAAGCGGCTCAGCGTGGTCGCCGTGAACTCGGATCCACCACGCAGGAAGTCGGCTATATAGGGGCCCATGACCGGCGCTGACGCGTTGATGTTGACCGCGACCACGGTGGCCCAGAAGCCGCGCTGGTCGAACGGGAGCAGGTAACCGCTGAGGCCCATCGCGAGCGTGAGCACGAGCAGGACCACGCCGATCACCCAGTTGAGCTCACGCGGGTACTTGTAGGCGCCAAAGAAGAAGGTCCGCGCCATGTGCAGGAAGATCAGGATCACCATCACCGTCGAGCCCCACTTGTGCATGCCGCGCACGAACTCGCCGAGGAACAGGTCGTTGGTGATGTGCGTGATCGACTCGTAGGCCTCGCTCGGCGCGGGGTTGTAGTACATGGCCAGGAACACACCGGTCACAGCCTGCGCGACGAAGGCGAACATCGTCGCCGACCCGAGCGTGTACCACCAGTTCGTCCCGCGCGGGACCTTGCGGTACGCAAGGCCGCGTACGAACGGGCTCATGCCACTGCGCTCGTCGAGCCAACCCGCGACCCCGATCGGCACCTCGAGAGCCTGCTCCTTGAACCGCTCGCGGTCGACCCTGGGGCCGCCCTTGGACGGCCGCTCGCCGTTGCCGTCGGGGGTGCCGGGACGCAGGTCCCGGACCTTTCCGTTGCCGCCGGTGCCGTTGGCGTCCCCGTTGCCCGGCGGACGGCTGCCGGGACGGCCAGGCTTGGGCTTGAGCGCCCTGGGTAGCGGTGGGGTTGGGAGCTTCATGTCCTCGGATTCGGTGTCGATGGCCGCGAGGGATAGAGGTACTCCCACAGCCCGTCGATCTGGTTCGACGGGTCGCGGGGCCTGTACATCTTGTCAAGGGCGTCGGTGACCGAGAATCGATTGCCGACCTCGACGACGCCATTGTTCACACGGGTGCGGAAGCGGTCGAGCGGGCGGACGGGCGGTCCGCCGATTACCACGCCCTGGAAGTCGTAGATGCCCCCGTGGCAGGGGCAGATGAAGCGCTGAGAGGCCTGCACGTAGCGCACCGGGCAGCCGACGTGCATGCAGCGGTTGGAGATCGCCACGAGCGGCTGACCGAAGTCGTCCTGGTCGATCTGGGGATTGACCTTACGGAGGTAGACCGTGGTCTTGCCGGCCGTGCCAACGTCGTCGACGAGCGTGATGACCTTGGGGATGTATTCCTCAGCGGTGAAGTCAGCCGGCAACCCGACGCCCTTCCAGACACTCTGGGTCGTCTTCGAGAACATCGGCCC
>JACCTJ010000269.1 GCA_013812485.1 Thermoleophilaceae bacterium | reverse complement strand
ATCACGCAGCCGACGCGATCGGGATCCACCGACGGCCCGTCCGCCCAGCCCGCTTGGGCGAGTGCCTCATCGCTGGCGACCATGGCGAGCTGCGTAAAGCGGTCCGCGCGCCGCGCCTCCTTGATCGAGAGGTGCTCCTTGGGCTCGTACTCGCGGCAGCAGCCGAGTCCGTTCTCGATGCCGGACGCGCCCTCCGACCAGCGCTCGATCAGCGCCTCGGCGCCGACGCCGAGTGGCGTCAGCGCGCCGATCCCGGTTATCGCGACGCGCTGCGTCACGAGTCGGCGCGCTCGGCGACGAAGTCGACCGCATCCCCGACGGTCTTCAGCTCCTTCATGTCCTCTTCCTTCATCTTCACGCCGTACTCCTCCTCGACGATCTGTGCCAGCTCGACGAGATCGAGCGAGTCGACGTCGAGCGATTCCCAGGTGGCGTCGCGCTTGATCTGGTCGCGGTCGGCGCCGAAGCTCTCGAGCGCGTCGGTCATGCGCCCCTCGATCTGTTCCTTGTTGGCCGTCGGCATTTCCGGTGATCCTTTCAGGCGGTCATTCCGCCGTCGACTGTCAGGGTCGTTCCGTTGACGTAAGAGGCTTCTTGCGAGGCCAGGAAGCGGACGCAGGCCGCGACCTCCTCGGCGGTCCCGGCGCGTCGCGCCGGGATGGCGTTCAGCAGCTCGTCGCCGATGTCCTCGGTCAGCTCGGTATCCACCAGACCCGGCGCCACGGCGTTGACGGTCACCGACCGGCGCGCGACCTCCGCCGCGACCGTGCTGGTGAAGGCGATCAGCCCGGCCTTCGAGGCGGCGTAGTTCGCCTGGCCGGGGTTCGCGCGCTGGCCGACGACAGAGGCGATGTTCACCACGCGCCCGAAGCGTTCCCGCATCATCGTGCGCAGGGCGCGCCGGGTGGTGCGGAAGGCGGCGGAGAGGTTGGTCTCGAGCACCCGGTCCCAGGCGTCGTCCTCGAGCTGCGGCGAGAGGCCGTCGGCGCGCATGCCGGCGTTGTTGACGAGCACGAGGACGGACCCGAAGCGCTCCTCGAGAGCCGTGAACAGCTTGTCGGCGGCGGCCGGATCGCTGACGTCGGCCTGGATGGCGAGCGCGCTGCCGCCGCCGCTCTCGATTTCCTCGACCACCCGCTCGGCGCCTTCGGAGTCCTTGCGGTAGTTGACCCCCACCGCCCAGCCGTCCTCGGCCAACCCGCGGGCGATCGCCGCTCCGATCCCGCGCGAGGCGCCGGTCACCAGCGCGCAGCCCGCAGGCCTACCATTCGGATCCCCCACTCGATCACCTCCGACCCTCTAATAACGCCCGCCGCGAAGGTAGAAACCAGCACCCCCACACCCAGCGGCCACCATACTGCACGCTCCGCGCAGCCCGCGGCGCGGGTCGGTCGCCCCGGTGCGGCGCGCACCGAGGTGCGAGCTGAGACTATCCACCCGTGGCCCCCGCCGGGTCCGCCGCGACCATCTCGACACCCTCGAGCGTGCGGCGCACGAGACCGGCAAGCGCCTTCCCCGGCCCCGTCTCCTCAAACCGGCGCCCACCGGCCGCGTAGAGAGCGTGCAGAACCTCGACCCAACGCACCGGCTCCACCAGCGCCTCAGACAGCCGCTTGCGGACATCGTCAAACGGCGCCGCGGTCACACACGAAAACACCGGCGCGCGCGGCGCGCGCAGCTCGACGTCCTGCAGGAAGGACAGGAAGGGCTCGACCGCGTCTGCCATCAGCGGCGAATGAAAGGCGCCGGTGATCGGCAGCCGTTTGGCGCGTATCCCCTCCTCATCAGCCTCGGCCTCCGCCGCCTCGATGCCAGGAAGCGGCCCCGACAACACGACTTGGTCCGGCGAATTGTCATTCGCGACGGCCAACCCGTGGCGATCGGCGATCGGATCCGCCTTCTCGCGCCCGGCCCGGATCGCGAGCATCGCACCTCCGGTTCGGGCTGCGGTCGTCTCCATCAGCCGGCCGCGCTCGGCAACCAGGCGCAATCCATCCTCCTCGCTCAGCGCCCCCGCCGCGGCAAGCGCCGTGATCTCCCCCATCGAATGCCCCGCATAGAGATCGGCCTTCGGAGAGCCCGCGCGCTCGAGACCGGCCAGCGCAGCGCAATAGATCGCAGGCTGGTCGAAGCGCGTGCCCTCGCCCACCCGTGCAAACGGATCTTCGCCCACCACCACCGCCGCAAGCTCGAGCAGATCCGGGCGCAACCGGGCGACGGTCTCAACCATGCCCGGCTCCTGGCTGCCCTGACCCGGAAAAAGAAGAACGAAGTCGCTCATGTCCCCTGCGCAAGACTACGCGACCGGGACGGTTTTTTGCGGTCCGCCCTCCGCCCGGCGTTCACGCTTGCCCGCGCCGCGGCAGGGGTTCCAGCGGCCGAAGTCACGCGCAGGAGCCCCCACCAGCGGACAACGCGGCCCGGGCTCTGATTCACTGATCGAATGGGGGAGAGTGCGGGGGAGATTGCGACGCCA
>JACCTJ010000264.1 GCA_013812485.1 Thermoleophilaceae bacterium | reverse complement strand
TCAGACCTCGAACGCGGCGCCCTCGCGGGCGATCGCGACCGGCCCTCCGAAGGCGTCCTCGGCCTCCGAGCGCGCCCGCAGCGCGTCGAGCTCGTCGGAGATGTGGGTGAGCACGAGGCGTGAGGCGCCGGCGCGGGCGGCGTGCTCGCCGGCCTCGCGCGCGGTCAGGTGGCCGCGCGGGCCCTCGCGCTCGGGGCGCGGCAGGGTGGCCTCGAGCAGGATCAGGTCGGCGTCGCGCCCGATCTCCACGAGGTGGTCGTTGGGGCCCGAGTCGGCGCCGAAGACGAGCGTCGCGTCGGCCCCCTCGGCGCGGACGCGGCAGGCGAAGGTCCGGGCGAAGTGCGGAACCGAGCGGAAGTCGAAGCGCAGCGGCCCGACCTCGACCTCGGTCTCCTCCTCGTACTCCTCGAGCGAGAAGGCGTTCTCGATCAGCTCCTCCGGCCCCCACGCGCCGACGATGCGGCGAAAGGTCTCGCCGGCGCCGGCGGGGGCGACCAGCCGGGGGCGCGCCGGCTCGTGCGTGCCCGCCCAGCGGTCGACCGGCACGGGCTGCTGGCGCGGCGCGTAGGTCAGCGCATAGGCCCACGGGATGAGGTCGAGGAAGTGGTCGGCGTGGAGATGCGAGACGAGCACCGCGTCGACGCGCGTGTAGTCGCGAAACCGCCGCAGCTTCGAGAACACGCCGTTGCCGCAGTCGAGGACCACGGCCCACCCGTCCTGCTCGAGCAGGTAACCGGAGCAGGCACCGTCGGCGTCCTCCCACGAGGGCGACTTGCCGAGCACCGTGAGCCGCATCGACTCACTCTACTTCGCTCGGCGTGGCGGGTGCCGGCGTGTACTAGCTGTAAGAACCGAGCACGTTGTTCGTCTGGAGCTCGTTGAGCCGCGCGATCGGCGGCCGGTGGCCGAGGGAGCCGTGTCTTCGGCGGTGATTGTAGAAGTCCAGCCAGCCGCCGAGGGCTGCCCTGCGTTCGGCTGAGCTGCCGTAGAGCGCTCCGTAGGCCCAGCCACCGAGCATCGTGCGGATGAAGCGCTCGGCCTTGCCGTTGGTGCGCGGGCGGTAGGGACGGGTGCGGATGTGTCGCAGCCCGAGTGCCCGGCAGGCGATCGCGTGCACGCTCGAGCGATAGGCACCGCCGTTGTCGGTCATCACCCTTTCGACCCTGACCCCATGGGCGCGGTAGAAGGCCGTGGCGCGGCGCAGGAAGCCAACCGCGGTGCTCGCCTTCTCGTCGCCGAGCACCTCGACGTAGGCCAGGCGGGTGGCGTCGTCGACGAAAGACGTGGACGAACTCCCAGCCACCGCCGCGGGGCGAGTGCCGGCGGCTGCCGTGGGCGCGGTGACCGAGGCCGCCCTTGATCGCGCCCAGCTTCTTGACGTCGATGTGGATCAGCTCGCCCGGTCGGGCGCGCTCATAGCGGTTCGCAGGCTCGGGCGGCTCGAGCCGGCTGAGCTTGCCCAAGCCGATTCGGGCCAGAACCCCTGAGACGGTCGAGAGCGCCATCTCGAGGCACTCGGCGATCTCGGCGCCGGTCATCCTCAGGCGCCGCAGCGCGGCGATCGTCTCGATCCGACTCTCGTCGGTTCGGTTGGCGAGCGCCTTGGGCGCCGAGCTGCGATCGGCGAGGCCGACCTCGCCCTCTCGTCGGTAGCGGGCAACCCACTTCGAGGCGGTGCGCTCGCTCACTCCGGCGGCCTCGGCCGCCTGCGTGAGCGACCAGTCCGCTGCGACGACGCGGCGGACCATGGTCGCCCTTCCCTTCGGCCCGAGGGGCGCGTTAGCGTGGAGCCTCATCCGGTGTCCTCCTTGTTGGGACTGGGTGGCTTCGACACCCCCAGCCTCCAAGGAGACCCGGATGAACAACGTGCTCAGGAACTACAGCTAGCGCGGCTGGGGAAACGCGTACGCCGTGCGCGTGCGCTGCGAGCGGAACACGAACGAGAGCTGGCGGTCGGGCTTGAGCCCCCGCTCGGCGGAGCGAAAGGTCACGCACGGCTCTTCGAGCTGAAGCGCACACAGCATGTTCTGCCTGAAGTAGCAGTCCTCGCAGGTCACGCGCTTCGCCTTCGCCATCGTCAGCGGCCTCTCGTCGTGGAATCGTCTGCGGGCGCCGGCCGGCGACCCCCCCGTCGGCCACCTCGGCGGCCGGCGCGCATGTTGACCGATCTCACCCCCGCGGTAAAGGTCGGTTTCCGCAAATCGCGCCCTTTTGGTTTTCCTGCTCTTTGCAGCGAAAACGCCATCAGGGTTACCGGCCGTCCGCATCTTGCGCTTTTCGCTCCGCGTGCTCCGCGGAGCACGGACCGCGGCGGCCGCGGCGACAGCCGCACCGGTCGCGGCGAAACCCGCACGCGCCGTCGCCCGTACGGTTAGAGGATGACGATGGAGCTGGTGACCGGAGCGACGGGCTACATCGGCCGCCGGCTGATCGACCGGCTGCACCGCGAGAACCGGCCCGTGCGCGCGCTCGCGCGCGATCCCTCGCGCGTGGAGGAGCGCCCGGGCGTCGAGGTCGTGGTCGGTGACCTCCTGACCGGAGACGGCCTCGAGGCCGCCCTCGACGGCTGCTCGAGCGCCTACTACCTCGTCCACTCCATGGAGCCGGGCTCGAACGGCTTCGAGAGCCGCGACCGCCAGGCCGCGAGCAACTTCGTGCTCGCCGCTCAGGTCGCCGGGCTCGAGCGGGCGGTCTACCTCGGCGGGATCCTCCCCGCCGACGGCCCGCACTCGACCCACCTGCGCTCGCGGCTCGAGGTCGAGGAGATCCTGCTCGAAGGCCTTCCCCGCTCGACCGCGCTGCGCGCCTCGATCGTCATCGGCGCCCAGAGCTCGTCGTTTCGCATCCTCGTGCGGCTGGTGGAGCGCCTGCGAGTGATGCCCTTCCCGGCCTGGCAGGCGCACAGCACGCGGCCGATCGCCGAGCGCGACGCGGTCGAGTACCTCGCCCTGACCCCCCAGCGCACCGAGGCCGAGGGGAGGTCGCTCGACATCGGCGGCCCGGATACGTTGAGCTATGGCCGCATGATCGAGCGCATAGCGGACCTCCTCGGCGTCGGGCGCCTCTCGCTGCGGCTGCCCATCAACCAGACCCCGGCGGCGAGCGCCGTGGTCAGCGCGGTGGTCGAACAGCCGGTCGAGCTCGTGCGTCCGCTCATGGAGAGCCTCGAGCACGACCTCCTCCCGCGAGACGAGCAGGCCGCTTCGGTCTTCGGGGTAAGGACACTCTCGTTCGATCGCGCGGTCGAACGCGCGCTCGCTGCCTGGGAGCGCGACGAGGAGCTGGCCGCGCGGTGAAGGTCGAGCGCGAGATCGATCTGCCGGCCTCCCCGGATCGGGTCTACGACATCCTCATGGACCCCGCTCGCCTCGGCGACTGGGTGACGATCCACGAGCGCTTCGAGGACGCCCCCGACCGGCTCGACCAAGGCTCCAAGATGACCCAGAAGCTCAAGGTGGCGGGCCAGCGCTTCACCGTGCGCTGGACGGTGACCCAGGCTGAGCGCCCGTCGAAGGTCACCTGGGAGGGCAGGGGTCCGGTGCGCACGGCCGCGCGTGTCGTCTACGACATCGATGAGCGCGACGGCGGCACCCACTTCTCCTACCTCAACGAGTACCAGCTCCCGGGCGGGGCCGCGGGGCGTATCGCCGGGCGCGCGATCTCCGCGGCGGCCAGCCGCGAGGTCGAGCGCTCCCTCGAGCGCCTCAAGCAGCTGCTCGAGGGCTGAGCGCCGCGCCCGGCCGGCGCCGTCAGGGCCCCGGAGCCCTACCCCCGGGGTAGACGTTGATCTCGAGCCCGGCCTTTGAGCCCTTGAGCGCGAGCCCCGGCTCGAGCTCGGCGTCCTCGAGCGGATCGCCGAGCCCTTCGAGCGCGCGCACGTTGACCGTCTTCGAGTCGCGGTTGACGACTCGGGCGGTGGAGTCGAGGCCGATGCTCACCTGTTGCGGCTGGAAGCGCTCGTCATCCTCACCCCCCCTCGCTCACCTTGTCGACGAGCTCGCGGACCGCGTCCGCCGACTTGCCGAGCGCCTCGCGCTCTGAGTCCTTCAGCTCGATCTCGACGATCTCCTCGATGCCCTCGGCGCCGAGCCGAACGGGAACGCCCATGAAGAGCCCGTCGATGCCGTACTCACCCTCGCATAGGGCGGCGCAGGGCAGCACCCGCTTTTGGTCGAGGACGATCGAGTCGACCATCTCGGCCACGCCGGCCGCCGGCGCGTAGAAGGCGGATCCCTTCTCGAGCAGCTTGACCACCTCCGCTCCGCCGTCGCGGGTGCGCTGGATGATCTCCTCGAGCCGGTCGGAGGCGATCCGCTGCTCGACCGGCACGCCGCCCACGGTCGTGTAGCTGGCCACCGGGACCATGGTGTCGCCGTGGCCGCCGAGCACGAAGCCGTTGATGTCCTGGGCGGAGACCCCGAGCTCCCAGGAGAGAAAGGTGCGAAAGCGTGCCGAGTCGAGGACGCCGGCCATCCCGATGACGCGCTGGCGCGGGAACTTCGTGGCGTCGTAGGCGACGTGACACATCGCGTCGAGCGGATTGGTGACCACGATGAGGATGGCGTCCGGAGAGCGGTCGGCGGCCTCCCTGGCCACGCTCCCGACGATCTCCTTGTTCTTGGCGAGCAGGTCGTCGCGGCTCATGCCGGGTTGCCGAGCGAGCCCGGAGGTGATGACGAAGATGTCCGATCCCGCGCTGTCCTCGTAGTCGCCCGTGCCGATCAGGTTCGGCTCGTAACCCACCACCGGACCGGACTGGTTCATGTCGAGGGCCTTGCCCTGAGCCAGCCCCTCGACGATGTCCACGAGCACCACATCGGCGTAGTCACGCTCGGCGAGTCGTTGCGCACACGTCGCGCCGACGTTGCCTGCCCCGACTACTGTTATCTTCGTTCGACGCATTTACCTTTACCTTTACCTTTCGTTGGGAGAGTGACATGACTGACTTCTTGACCGAGAAGCGAACCGAGATCGAGCAGCGGCTCGAGGAGTTGCGTCCGCTGCACGCCGAGTACACCCGGCTCGAGCGCGCTCGGGCCGCGCTCGAGGGAGTCGACGACCAGGGCGGCGGCGCTCGCCGGCGCGGCCCCATAGGCGCGCGAGGTCGAGGTAATCCTCGAGCCGAGTCCAGCCGCGCTCGCGATGCGCTGGGTCCGGCGTAACCTGGTCCGGTCTGGTCATCCTGGGGACGAAGTGGGGTCGCCGCCGCCCAATTCAACGCACGAATGCGGATCGGCGAGCCCTACCGTCGGGTCAAGGGCCTGCAAGCTACCGAAGGACAGCCTTCTGCCGCATCGCCCGGGCGTAGAGG
>JACCTJ010000240.1 GCA_013812485.1 Thermoleophilaceae bacterium | reverse complement strand
CATCACGAACGTCCGCCTGAGGACGACCGAGTCGGGCTCGGTCCAGGGTGGCACCGGCACGGACTGCACCGAGGAAGACTCGACGACCTTCAACTGCGCTCCGACCTCCGGCTCCCTCATCACCGGCCGGTTCATCAACGCTCGCGAGCAGGAGGTCTGCAACGATCCGAGGCTCACGGTCGACTTCACCATCGAGCTCGAGGACGGCAGCACGGAGACCGTCGATAACTTCGAGGTGACCGGGTGCGACGACTCTGGTGACACGTCCGCCGGTGACGCGTCAGGGGACGAGGGGAGCGCTCCCGAGGGCGGCGTCGACAGCGGTCGCGGTCCCCTCCAGTCGGGCTCGAGCGCGGCCCTTCCGCTCGCCGGGGCGATCCTCGCCGCGCTCTCCCTCGCCGGAGGCGGCCTCCTGATCCGGCGGAGGCGCACGACCGGCTGACGCTCTCCGAGACGGGAAGCAGAACTCTTCTGGCGGACTCGCACACGCGGTCATGACTGTCGACGGCAGCCCGGGTGGCCACGACCGGATGGCCCCGCACTTCCCGCGGTCCCGAAACGGTCCGGCAAGGGACCACTCGCCGGTCGAGAGGGACGTGATCGGCCGCGACCTCGTCGAGCTGGGGCTGGTCAGGGTCTCGATGCCGCTGCTAATGCGCCGAACGGGCCGAAGCTGTCCGACCTCTGTCGCAGAATTCACAAAAGCCCGCCCGGCTTGGTGAACCGGACGGGCTTGTGACAAAGCTTCGGGCCGAAGCAGTCTGACTGAGCAGGAGCAGATTCGCACGGCGCCCGGACGGAATCGGAGGAGCAGCGCGTGTCGGCACAGAAAGAAGTCAAGGAGCTCAAGCGAGATGCCGAAAAGCAGGGATGGACGGCCGTTGAGAAGAAGAACGGCTGGATGATGCAGTCGCCGGATGGCGTCGGGCAGGTCATGATCCACAAGACGCCCTCGGCTCGTAGCATCCGACACTATGTGGCGGATATGCGAAAGTACGGGTATCGCCCCTAACGCGGATGGAGCGGGAGCCACATGGAGATTCGACTTCGGTTCACGATCGCCGAGCACGGGTTCGACCCGGAGAACGGCGAGCGCTACATGGATGCCTTCATGACGTCGTTTGCCGAGGGCGGTCCCTCAATCGCGCAGAACCTTCAGGACGGCACGCTGACTGTCACCTTTGCGTTCGATGCGGAAGGCGTCAACGAGGGGGTCACGGCCGCCATCGACATTTTCGAGCGCGGGATCGACCAGACTGGCCTACCTCGACCCGATGTTCTCGACGTAGAGGCGTCTGTCGTCTCGGTTGACGAGTCGGAAGGCGCGCGCGAACTCGAACCTGCCTGATCCGCATTCTAGAGCGGTCCCGGCCGACGCCTCCTCCGGGAGGGAGCCCTGCCAGGTTTGCCGGGTAGGCCGGTGGAAAAACAGCCGGTGACTCTGAGCCAGCTGCGACAGCTCTTGAGAAGGGCACCGATTCGCTGCACGGGTAGTTTCGTTAGCCGTTTTCGCTAGAGCCTCCCAGGGCGAACTCGGCCATGTCGGCCAGCATCTCACCATGATCGGTGGCATAGTCGACGAGCGTGATTCGGACGCGTGCGGTGGAAGCTTGCTCTCGAACACACCGGGGCGAAGAGGCCGCCGACGCCTCCACCGGCGATCAGCACGTTTCGGGCAGAGGCGACAGTTTCCCACAGGCGCGAGGATGGCGGGGTGGCGAGCCGCTACGACGACGAGCTGTGGGAGCTGGTTCCCGAAGAGGCCGTGCCGTCACCGGGCCATCTGCGCCGCTTCGTGAGCGGGCTCGGCCCGGTCGAGCGCGCGCTCGACCTCGGCTGCGGCGACGGCCGCCTGAGCGCCGAGCTCACGGCCGGTCAGTTGACGATCGCCGACGTATCACGCGCGGCGCTGGCGCGCGCCGGGTCCCGGCTACCGGGCGCGACCGTGCTCGAGCTGGACCCCGACGCACCGGTTCCCCTGCCGGACTCGAGCCACGACCTCGTCCTCTGCGCCGAGACCCTCGAGCACGTGCGCGACGTCCAGCTCCTGCTCTCCGAGGCACGCCGGATACTGCGCCCGGGCGGACGCCTCGCTATCACCACACCGGCCCACGGGCGCCTGACCGCCCTCGAGGTGCTCGTCCGCGGCTTCGAGGCACGCTTCGATCCGCTCTCACCGCACCTGCGCTTCTTCACCCAGCGGTCGCTCGCGACGCTGTTCGGCGATCTCGGCTTTGAGGTGGAGCGGCTCACGAGGCGGCGAGGATCGCTGCTCGCGGTCGGCAGACGATAGGCGCCGCGCGTTCGGATCACCTCACAGCCCGGCGCACGAAGTTCGTGTCGGCTGCCACCGTCCGACGCGAGGCCACTGCCTCGCCGACACGACCCGTGCCCGCGAGCTGCTGGGGTTCGAGGCCGAGACCGAGCTCGCCGACGGGCTGCCCGAGCTCGGCGAGTGGCCGGCCAGACCGTGACAGAGCGCGGCGACGAGGCGCTGGCCGAGATGCGGGCGCGAAACTGGTCGGCTGAGTACCGGTCGAGCTCGTCTCAAGGTGCCTCGCGGTGATCGCCTGCGTGAGCTACTTCGGGCCTACGAGGGATCGCTGTGCATGGCGTGCCTCGGCCGGCGCGGTCCGCGCTCGAAGACCACCACGCTGTCGTAGAAGTGCATCGCCCACGTCTCGTCCGAGAAAGCGTCGGGATCGACGCCTTTACGGATGTGGTGGGCATTGAGGCGATCGACGAGGGCCTTCGAGTATTCGATGAAGCTGCCCTCCTGGCGCAGGCCGCCGCCGTACGCGCGCCGGTAGGAGGTGTGCATGTCCTCTACGAGGTAGACCCCCGAGGTGGCCATCCTCGGGTACAGGTAGTCGAAGGAAGCGGTCACGTCGGCCATGACGTGACTCCCGTCATCGACGATGGCGTCGAACGGGCCGAACTCGTCGACGAGCGCGGAGAGAGTCGAGATGTCCTTCTGCTCCCCGATCCGGACGTGGATCTGGTCCTCCTCGAAGCCCTTGCATTCGGGCCTGACGTCAAGCCCGACGACCACGGCGAGAGGGCCGAGCCAGCGCTTCCACATCTGAAGCGAGCCGCCACCGCCGACGCCGATCTCGAGGAACGTCACCGAACGATTGCGAAGCGGCTCGAAGTGACGCTCGTAGATCGGGAAGTAGTGAGTCCACTTATGGATCGGGCGTCGTCCTCGGTTACCCAGGAAATCCGTCCATAGCGACATCAGTCGTCAGGTGTCCCTCAGTGCAGCGGAGCTCACTCGGTGGCATCCTACTCTCGCGGGTAGTGCCGACATGCCGTGCAGCGGGGACCATAGTGGCGTGCCGAGCCGCTACGACGACGAGCTGTGGGAGCTGGTGCCCGCGGAGGTCGTGCCGTCACCGGACCATCTGCGCCGGTTCATTTTCGAACCTCGGCCGCAGCGACGGCCGCCTGAGCGCCGAGCTCGTGGCCCGTCAGCTGACGATCGCCGACGTCTCGCGCACGGCCCTCGCGCACGCCCGGTCCCCGCGCCCGGTCCCAGCTACCGCACGCCACCGCGCTCGAGCTCGACCCTGACGCCCCCGTTCCCCTGCCGGACTCGAACCACGAGCTCGTCTTCTGCGCCGAGACCATCGAGCACGTGCGCGACGTGCAGCTCCTGTTCTCGGAGACCCGGCGCGTGCCTTCGCCTAGGCGGTCGCGTCGCGATCACCACCCCGGCTCACGGACGCGTTACGGCACTGAAGGCGCTCGTGCGCGGCTTCGAGTCGCGCTTCGACCCGCTCTCGCCTCACCTGCGCTTCTTCACCCGGCGGTCGCTCGCCACGCTGCTCGGGAATTTCGGCTTCGAGGTCGAGCGGCTCCAGAGGCGGCGCGGATCACTGCTCGCGGTGGGCAGGCGATAGGGGCGCGCGTTCGGGCCAACTCAAATGGTCGGGCTCGTCGAGGCCCAAGGTCGTTGCCCATCGCTGGCATCGCCTGTGCCCGGTAGTCTGGTATCTGCTCGGCCACGGCGACCCGCCCAGACCGGTTGCCCTGGACGCTCGCGGCAAAGGGTAGATCGACGTAGCGATGGGTCAGCAGAGTAGTAGTTCGCAGCTTGTCGTTCGTGCGCGCAAGCGAGCTCGCGTACTCGGAACCAGGTTGCGGTCACTCCTGAAGCCGGGTGCCGACGAGGCGACCGAGCTTCGGCGCGAGTTGGCCGAAGCGCGCCGACGACTCGCCCGGGCGAGGGAACAGTCAACACGATGGAAGGAAAACGCGGGGCGTTGGAAGGAAGACGCGCAGCGCTGGCAATACGACTCCCTCCAAACGGCTCTGACCCACGGGCCGTCTTTGCGTCCTGCTTCCGTCCCAGACGAAGCCTACCTGTACCTGGACTTGATGAAGCGAACCGTTTCTGGGTGGGTCTACGCCGACGGGAACATATTGGACGAAACGGGGTTCAACCCCGACCGCCGCGAGCAGGGCGCCGACCAGCCGATAAACGCACCGACCATGATCGGGCTAAAACGGTTGGACAATCTACAGTTTTGTATTGAGGACGCGCTCGCCAACGGCGTTCCCGGCGACCTCATCGAGACCGGCGTGTGGCGAGGAGGCGCGACGATCCTAATGCGAGCGGTCCTGAAAGCCTACGGGGTGGAGGACCGCCGTGTATGGGTGGCGGACTCGTTCGAGGGGTTGCCTCCCCCCGACCCGGGGATATATCCCTCAGACAAGGGCAATCGGCTCCACACTTCCGACCAACTCGCCGTATCGCTGGAGCAGGTAAAATCTAACTTCGAGCGGTACGGGCTTCTGGACGAGCGGGTTCACTTTTTGAAGGGCTGGTTCCGCGACACGCTACCTGAGGCGCCGATAGAGAAGTTGGCGGTCGTCCGCTTGGACGGGGACATGTACGAATCGACGATGGATGCGCTGGTTAACCTTTATCCGAAGCTTTCCGTTGGCGGCTACCTCATCGTCGATGATTACGGAGTTCTTCTGCCGTGCCGCCAAGCCGTGCACGACTACCGGGAAGCTCACGGCATCTCCGAGGGTATCCGACCGATCGACTGGACCGGGGTTTTCTGGCAGCGCGCCCGGTAAGCAGGCCCCGAACGGGGGAGGGCCCGTCGGGATGGTCGCGCCTATCTGATTCACCCGAGCGGGTGTGGTAACGGAATCGGCTATCGCACCTAGTCGACGCCCTGCTCGCGCGCGCCGAGCGCGTGCGCGTGCTCGACAACCTCGATCCCCTCGCCCATCCCGAGGGGACGGTCTCGGAGTACCTGAGCGCCGAGGCCGAGCTCGTTCAGCGGGACCTCGGTGACCCGGCCGCCCTCGACCGCGCCCTCGAAGGCGTCGACCGCGTCTTCCACCTCGGCGGCGCGGTCGGCAACGGCGAGTCGATGATGAACGTCCGCTGGGCGGTCGACGCCAACTGCGGCGGCGACCCTGCTCGAGGCCGTCGCCCTGCGCTATCTCAACGTCTACGGTCCGCGGCAGGCGCTCGGCAAAGTGGCCGCGATCTTCGCCGCCCGTGTGTTGAGCGGGCGGCGGCCGCTCGTCTTCGAGAACGGCGGCCAGGCGCGCGACCTCGTGCACGTCTCGGACGTCGTGCGCGCCACCCTCGCGGCCATGGACGCCCCCGCCGCTCCCGGCCACGCGATCAACGTCGCTGCCGGTCGTCGCATCCAGATCCTCGATCTCGCCGACGGGCTGCCCGAGCTCGCCGAGTGGGTGGCCGGCCAGACGGTGACCGAGCGCGGCGACGAGGCGGTGGCCGAGATGCGGGCGCGAAACCTGGTCGGGTGACCTCGAGTCGCCCTCGTGCAAGCCGCCTTGCGGTTGTGGCTTGCATGAACTGGCGGGACGAAGTACTCTCTCGGCGCCGTCGAGCGCGGACAGCGCCGAGGAAACCCGCGAGTCTCAAGGAAGAGAGATGCTGAGGACGAGTTCGGGACGGCTGCCCGAGGTCGCGCGGCGGCATCTGGTCGCGGCAATCACGGCCGCACTGGTCGCCGGCGCCTTGACCCTTCCCGCCTCCGCCCTCGCGGGAGGTGGCTCTACCGGCGGCGGCTCTTCCGGCGGCGGCGACTCCTGCACCGCGGAGCTCACCAGGACCCAGGACGTGACGGTCGCGAGCTTCTCGGTCGACTGCGGCGACGGCAACGACATCACGAGCGTCCGCCTGGGGACGAGCGAGTCGGGCTCGGTCCAGGGCGGCACCGGCACGGACTGCACCGAGGAGGACTCGACGACCTTCAACTGCGCCCCGACCTCCGGCTCCCTCATCACCGGCCGGTTCACCAACGCCCGGGAGCAGGAGGTCTGCGCCGATCCGAGGCTCACGGTCGACTTCACCATCGAGCTCGCGGACGGCAGCACGGAGACCGTCGAGAACTTCGACGTGACCGGTTGCGACGACTCCGGTGACGCGTCCGGAACCACGTCTGGCGATGACGCGGCGGGCGACGAGGGAAGCGCTCCCGAGGGCGGCGTCGACAGCGGCCGCGGCCCCGTCGAGTCGGCTTCGAGCTCGGCGCTTCCGCTCGCCGGGGCGATCCTCGCCGTGCTCTCCCTCGCGGGAGGCACCCTCCTGGTCCGGCGGAGGCGCACGACCGGCTGACGCTTGCGGGGTCGAGGTCGAGCGTGCACGCCTCAAGACACCGACGGCACTGATCTCCTAAGGTAACCACTTCGGTGGTAAGGTGGTCACATGCTTGAGGTCGGCGTAAAGCAGCTGAAGCGCGAGCTCAGCGCCCAGTTGAGACGGGTCGCCCACGGAGAGCGCGTGCGCGTGACCCAGCGGGGCCGGCCCGTCGCCGACCTGGTGCCCGTCGGCGAAACTCTCGAGAGCCCGCTCGAGCAACTGATCGCCGCTGGTCGGGTTTCGCCTCCCTCGGTCCGTCGGCGGCCAGAGCCGCCTCCGCTCGCCGCGGGCCCGAGCGCGTCGGCCGAGATCCTGGCCGAGCGAGCGGAGGAGCGCTGAAGCTCTTCCTGGACTCTTCGGCGCTCGTCAAGCGTTACGTGCGCGAGGCCGGCAGCACCACCCTCCGGAAGGCGATGACCGACAGCGACGCGTGGATCGCGTGCCGACTCGCCTACGTCGAGGTGATGCGGGCGCTCGGTCGCAGCCACCTGCCGGGAGGCTCCCCGGCCCGGCGCTTCCACTCGGAGTGGCCGGCGTTCACGGTCGTCGAGCTTGACCAGGCGCTCGCCGAGGCCGCCGCTCGACTGGCGGTCGAAGAGGGTCTGCGCTCTCTCGATGCCATCCATCTCGCAGCGGCGGCGGCCGTCGCCGATGCCGACTCCGTAGTGGCGACGTGGGACGCGCGCCTCCACACGGCCGCACACCGACGAGGACTGGAAGTCATGCCCGCTCGGATCGGCTGAGCGCCGCCCCCAGCTCCTCGCGCGGGGAGACACCGAGCTTGCCGTGTTGTTGCGAAAGGTGAAAAGCGCACTGCGTTGACCGTGACGAAGATCGACCGTGATTCGGACGGCGTGCGGGGGCAGCGTGCTCTCGAGCGCTCGGGCGGCGAAGAGGCCAGCCGACGCCTCCACCGGCGATGAGCACGTTTCAGGCCAGAGGCGACAGTCTCCCGCAGGCGCGAGAATGGCGGAGTGGCGAGCCGCTACGACGACGAGCTGTGGGAGCTGATTCCCGGGGAGCCAGGCCCGCCGCCCGACCACCTACGCCGCTTCGTTAGCGCGCTCGGACGCGTCGAGCACGCGCTCGATCTCGGCTGCGGCGACGGGCGACTGACGCTCGAGCTCGACGCCGCGGCGCTGACCGCGGCGGACGTCTCACGCGTTGCGCTCGAGCGGACGCGGGAGCGCCTGACCGGTCGGTCCGCCGAGCTCATCGAGCTCGAGCCCGACGCACCGCTTCCCCTCCCCGACTCGATCTATGACCTCGTTCTGTGCGCCGAGACCATCGAGCACGTGCGCGACGTGCAGCTCCTCTTCTCGGAGACGCGGCGCGTGCTTCGCCCCGGGGGTCGCGTCGCGATCACGACCCCGGCTCAAGGACGCGTGACGGCACTGAAGGCGCTCGTGCGCGGCTTCGAGTCGCGCTTCGACCCGCTCTCACCTCACCTGCGGTTCTTCACACCTCGCTCGTTGAGCGGCGTCCTCGGCGACATGGGCTTCGCTATCGAGTCGCTTCGCCGCGAGCGTGGATCGCTCGTGGCCATCGCGCATACGGGGACCGGCAGGTCCGACTCGTCGCCAGTACGCGAGAAGCCGCCTCTTAGGCCGCGTCAAGGAACAATATAGGAGGAGGCGTCGGGGTTATGTAGAACTCGGGGTGCGTGATCGATGAGCGCGCTATCGGGGATCGCTACCGGGCGTTGGCCGGGGAGCTTGATGAGCGTCGGCGCCGGTTGTGGGCGGGCGCGGAGGCGTTGTCGCACGGTCGTGGTGGGCAGGCGGCGGTCGTCAGGGCGACGGGGATGTCGGCGACGACAGTCCTCAAGGGGATGCGTGAGGTTCAGGCCTGCGAGCCGCTTGAAGGCGGCCGGGTGCGCCGGGCTGGTGGTGGTCGTCGAGCGCTGATCGAGAGCGACCCGACGTTGCTGGTGGATCTCGAGGCGCTCGTCGCCGACGAGGCGCGCGGCGACCCCGAGTCACCATTGTTGTGGACCGCCAAGAGCGTGCGCACGCTCGCCGGTGCGCTGCGCGATCAGGGTCATCGCGTCAGTCACGAGACGGTCGCCAAGCTGCTGCGCTCACTGGGCTACAGCCTGCAGGCCAACCGCAAGATGACCGAGGGTGCGTCGCATCCCGATCGCGACGCCCAGTTTCGCCATATCAACGCCACCGTCGCGGCAGCGCTGGAGGCTGGTGAGCCGGCGATCAGCGTGGATACCAAGAAGAAGGAGCTTGTCGGGGACTTCAAGAACGCCGGGCAGCAGTGGCGCCCCAAGGGCGAGCCGGTCCTGGTCCGCACGAAGGACTTCAAGGACAAGCAGTTGGGCAAGGTCAACCCCTACGGCGTCTATGACATCGGCTCAGACGAGGGCTGGGTCTCGGTCGGAGTCGACGCGGACACCGCCGAGTTCGCGGTCGCGTCGATCTCAAGCTGGTGGCAGCACCTCGGCCACCGGCGCTACCCCGACGCGACGATGCTGACGATCACCGCCGACTGCGGCGGCTCGAACGGCAACCGGCTGCGGCTGTGGAAGGTGGCGCTGCAGCGCCTCGCCGACGACACAGGCCTGCAGATCCGCGTCTGTCACTTCCCGCCGGGCACGTCGAAGTGGAACAAGATCGAGCACCGCCTGTTCAGCTTCATCGCGCGCAACTGGCGCGGCCAGCCGCTTGTCTCGCGCCAAGCGATCGTCTCGCTGATCGGCGCGACGACCTCAACCGCAGGCCTGAAGGTCTACGCCCAGCTCGACGACAACGCCTACGAACGAGGAGTCAAAGTCTCAGATGCCGAGCTGGCCACCGTCAACCTGCAGCTCGACGAGTTCCACGGCGAGTGGAACTACCTCATTCAACCCACC
>JACCTJ010000288.1 GCA_013812485.1 Thermoleophilaceae bacterium | reverse complement strand
TGCCGAAGCCCTCGTCGGCGCGGGCCTCGAGCCAGGCGTGCTCGAGCTCGTCGAGCGCGGGAATCAGGGTCTCGGGCACGTAGCGGCCGCCGTAGGCGCCGAAGCGGCGCTCGAGGCCCTCCGCGGTCGAGATCGCGTCGCTCACGGACGCGCTCCCGCGGCCTGCACGCCCGCCTCGGGGCGCGGCTCGTCCGCGAGGCCGGTGATCGGCGTCTCGAGTCTCGCCGACGCGGCCTCCACGGCCCGGAAGAAGGCGATCACCTTCGCTGGGTCCTTGCGCCCGGGCGCGCCTTCGGTGCCGCTTGTCGTGTCCACCGCGAACGGCCTCACCGCGGCGATCCCAGCCCCCACGTTGTCGGCGCTCAGACCGCCCGAGAGGACGAGCGGGACGCGGCCGGAGTGGGCGCCCGCGAGCTCCCAGTTGAAGGTCTCCCCCGTGCCGCCCCGGGCGCCCTCCACGTGCGCGTCCAGCAGGTGGAGGTCGACCCGCCACGCCGCGAGGGCGCGCACCGTGGAGGCGTCCTTCACGCGGGCGGCCTTCATGACCCGGGCGCCGGTGCGCCGCGCGGCTTCGCGGCAGTAGGCCGGGCCCTCCTCGCCGTGCAGCTGGAGGATCGACAGCGAGCAGCGCTCGGCGAGCTCGGCCACCTCATCCAGCGGCCGGTTGACGAACACCCCGGCGAGCTCGGTTCGGCGACGCAGCTCGACCGCGATCTCCTCACCGACGGCCGGCTCGCAGCTCCGGAGGCTGGGCGCGTGGAAGATGAGGCCGATGGCCCAGGCGCCGAGCTCCGCGGCCCGAAGGGCGTCGTCGGGGCGGGTGATCCCGCAGATCTTGACCTTCACGGACTGCATGACCTCATGGTCGCATGCCGTGGCGCGCTCAGGCCAAAGCCGGTCCCGTCATAGGCTCCGGCCCAGCGACCGGCCGAGCTCGGCGACGGTCGCGAAGAAGCCGACCACCGCCAGGCAGAGCGGGATCAGAGCCACGGCGCTTGCAACCTCGGCGCGGCTCAGGAACCGGCGCCAGCCCGGCGAGCCCGCTGAGCGGCCGGCCCAGTCCGAACCACGGCTCATTTGATCGACCCGCGCGGCGGCGGGAGCTCGCTGGGGAGGCGTATGCGCCCGAGTGCAATCGCGAGGTCCGACGACGTCTCGATCTCGTCGCCGCTCACCTCGATAACTCCATCGCGCCCGCCGCGGCGGGCGGTGGGGACCGGGATGTCGTACAGGAAGGCTACGGTCTCGAACGCGCCCGGCTGGATCGGGAAGGGATTGGGCGCGGGGGAGGTAGCTCTGCTTCGCCGGGTCCGCGCTGTAGCGCTTGCCGTCGACCACGAGGTTTGGATCCTGGAAGATGAGCGGCTCGTCGCCGGTATTCTCCAGCCGTAAGGACACCACCACGAAGCCGCCCTGGGCGCGGACGCGCTGCGTCTGTTCGCCGTGCGCCGGTAGGCCCGCTCCTGCTCCGGAGTCACCCCGCGGTCAGGACGACGTTGCCGGCGACCTCGCGGCGATCGCCGCCCAGTTGGATGATCGAGTTGAAGGCCTGCTCGTTCCTGGTCACGTAGATACGAAAAGCCGCGTACCGCCTGAAGACCGTCAGGTCGTCGGTGGAGTTACCGATCGTCGGTCTGAGCTCCTCCGTGCCCTCCGGCAACGGCTTCAGCGCTGGAGTCGAGCTCGAGATCGACGCCGGTCAGACTCTTGAAGTGGCGTGCCACGTCCTCGCCGCTGTAGCGGGCGAAATCCTCGTCCAGCTCCGCCTCGTCGGACGGCGAGGCCTGTTCGTCTACATCCCCGCCGCCGAGGCGCTCAGCGCCAGCAGGACGGCCATGAGCAGGGCCGCGAGGAGCCTCAGCGGCATCGGGACAGTCTGACCGGTGGAGCGCTTGCTGTCGACTCGATGAGCCACTCGACGGCTTCCCGCGCTTTCCGTCCGTGGCGCGGGCGGGCGAAGCCGCAGCTCAGCTGATGGAGCCGCGCGGCGGCGGCAGCTTGCCGGGGAGGCGGATGCGCCCCAGCGCGGTGGCGAAGTCCGCGGAGGTCTCCCTCTCGTCGGCGCCCACCTCGAGAACTCCTTCGCTACGGCCGCGACGGACGGCCGGGACCGGGATGTCGTACAGGAAGGCGACGGTCTCGAACGCTCCTGGCTGGATCGTGGCGGGGTTGATTACCGGGAGGTAGGTCTGCTTCGCCGGGTCCGCGGAGTAGCGCTTGCCGTCGACCACGAGGGTCGGATCGCGCGCGTAAATCGGCTCGTCGCCGGTGTTCTCCAACCGGAAGGTCACCGCCACGAAGCCGCCCTGGGCGCGGAACTTCTGTCTTCCGCCGAAGCGGTCGTTGACGATGGTGGTGCCCGTCTCCACCCGGACGTCGGAGATCGCCTTGCCCGGGGTCTCGAGCCTTCCGTCCGCGTTGGCGATCGTCAACGTCTGCTGGCCGAACCTGCAGGTTCCCTCCTCGGCGCCAGCGCCGCCGGGGTCGATCCCCGCCTTCCCACACGGCGTGTCCTGGGGGGGCAGCTTCACCTGCTCGGGCGGCGTGCCGAGGGTCTTGAGCACCCGCGTGGTCCGCTGGAAGGCCTGCCGGCTCTGCGGATCTCCCCCGCCCGCAACCGCGTCCAGCACGACGTTCCCCACGACCGCGCGCCGCTCGGCCCGTCGCACGAGCGCGTCCAGGGCCTGCTCGTTCTTGGCCACGTAGATGGAGAACGTCCCGTAGCGCATGCTGACCGGGAGGCTGCCGCCGGCACTCCCGAGCCCCAGCCTGAGCTCCTCCGTGCCCCTGGGGGCTCCGGCCGCGTAATCGTCGTACTCGAGGTCCACCCCGGTCAGGCCCTTGAAGTACCGTGCCACGTCGCTGGCGCTGTAGCGAACGAAGTCCTCGTCGACCTCCTCTATGGGCGGCGTCTCATCGCCCGAGCCGCCACAGGCGCTCAGCGCGAGCAGGACGGCCGTGGGCAGGGCGACGAGGAGCCTCAGCTGCATCGGGACAGTGTGGCCCGTGGAGCGCTTGCCGTCTACAACGTCGCCACGGCAAGAAAAAGCCCGGTGGCCCAACTCCCCCCAGTAGGAGTCGGGCCACCGGGCCCAAGCGCGCCGGTCGGGGGCGGCGGGCGGCGCATGAAGCCCGCCG
>JACCTJ010000069.1 GCA_013812485.1 Thermoleophilaceae bacterium | reverse complement strand
TGCATGCGATCCTCGCCGGGGCGGACTCGATCGACGACTGCGACCTGCTGCGCTCGGGCTCGACGGGCAAGGTCCTTGGCCATCGGGTGATGGCTCCCTCGACGCTCGGCACCTTCTTGCGCGCTTTCACCTTCGCTCACGTGCGCCAGCTCGACCGCGTGCTCGGCGAGGCGCTCGCTCGCGCCTGGGGGGCCGGGGCCGGCCCCGGCCCTCACCGACTGGTGATCGACGTCGACTCGTTTCTCGGCGAGGTCTGCGGCCGGCTCAAGCAGGGCGCCGCCTACGGCTACACCAAAGTGCTCGGCTACCACCCGCTGCTGGCCTCGCGCGCCGAGACCGGCGAGGTCCTGCACGTGCGCAACCGCAAGGGGTCGGCCAACACCCAGCGCGGGGTCATCCGCTTCACCCAGGAGCTCATCGCCCGGGTCAGGCGAGCCGGGGCCGAGGGCGAGATCCTGCTGCGCGCCGACTCTGGGTTTCAGAACGCGAAGCTGTTTCACTGGCTGCGGGGCGAGGGGATCGCCTACTCGATCGGGGTGCGCCTCCAGACGCACGTGCGCGAGGCGATCGAGGGGATCGACGCCGATACCTGGATCACGCTCGACGATTACCCCGACACGGGCGAGGCCCAGATCGCCGAGACCACGCTCGGGTCCGAGCGGCTGATCGTGCGCCGGGTGCGCACCTACGAGGCCCAGGCAGAGCTCTACCCCGACTGGCGCCACTTCGCCTTCGCCACCAACCGGACCGCCTCGATCGCAGTGGTCGAGTCAGAGCACCGCGACCACGCCGTCGTCGAGACACACATCGCCGACTTGAAAGACGGGGCGCTCGCCCACTTCCCCTCGGGCAGCTTCAACGCGAACTCGGCCTGGGTGGTGATCGCCTGCCTCGCCCACGACCTCGCCCGCTGGTCGGCGATCATCGGCCTCCCCGACGAGCCCAGGCGAGCAGGCAGGACCTTCCGCCGCCGCTACCTGCGGATGCCCGGCCGGCTGACCTGCTCGGCTCGGCGCTGGACGCTGCACTTGCCCGTCCGCTGGCCCTGGCGGCACACCTTCGCAGCCGCCCTCGCCACCATCAGAGCGATCCCAGCGCTCGCCTGAGCGCCGGGATCGCCCGCACACGTCGATCGGTGCCTCTCCTGCCCCGCCCGGGTGCTTCAGCCTGCCCGAGAACACCCCACACCGGCCCTGAGGCGACGATCCCGGCCCGTTCCGGCGCTACCGCCACCCGATCGCGACGCTCCGACCGCCGTCAAGCGCTGACCGGGGCCGCTCAGCCGAGAGCGACAGGGCGATACGGTGGATTCAGGCTTAAGACCTGGGTCGGGCTGGATGTTCACGCGGCGAAGGTCGTCGCGGCGACCTGCGACGCGGGAGAGCTTCAGACGAGTCGGCTCTCGGGCCGGACGTCGAAGGTCGTCGAGTTCTGCGCGGCGCTGCCGGCACCGGTCAGAGTCAGCTATGAGGCCGGCCCGACGGGGTTCGGGCTGGCGCGGGCGCTCGTGGCGGCCGGCGTGTCATGCCTGATCGCGGCACCGGGCAAGATCGCGCGCCCGGCGAGCGATCGGGTCAAGACCGATCGCCGCGCCGCCGAGCTGCTGGTCCGGCTGCTCATGGCCGGCCAGCTCTCTGCGGTCCGGGTCCCGTCGGTGCACGAGGAGGCCTGCCGGGACCTGGTCCGCGCCCGCGAGGACGTCCGCGCAGACCTGATGCGCTCTCGCCACCGCCTCGCCAAGCTGCTGCTCCGTCACGAGCGGCGCTTCGACGGCAACAACTGGACCCACGCGCATCGGCAGTGGTTGAACGAGGTAGCGCTCGACGACCCCGTCGCTCAGGCGGTCTTGCTCGACGGCCTCGGCGCGGTCGACGCCCTGCTCGTCCGCCGCGAGGCGCTCGAGCGCCAGATGGCAGCGCTCGTCCCCGACTCGCCGTGGGCGCAGACGATCGGGCGACTGCGCTGCCTGCGCGGGATCGACACGCTCTCGGCGCTCGGGCTGGCCGCCGAGCTCGGCGACTTCTCGCGCTTCGCTCGCCCGGGGCAGCTGATGAGCTTCATCGGGCTCGTCCCGTCAGAGCACTCCTCCGGCGATCAGCGCCGCCAGGGCTCGATCACCAAGTCGGGCTCCGAGCACGCACGGCGACTGCTCG
>JACCTJ010000058.1 GCA_013812485.1 Thermoleophilaceae bacterium | reverse complement strand
CGTCGCGCGACGGACTCGTACCCGAGCAGGAGGTAGTACGGATGAGGAAGCTACTTGCTTCCATGCTGGGCCTGGCCGCCCTCGGCGGGCCCGTGACGGTCGCACTTGCGGCCGAAGACCGAGATCGCGCCCCGTTGCCGTCGCCGTCGGAGGTCGAGACCGAGATCGTTCGCTTCCGGGCGGTCGATCAGGTGATCGAGCGCCGCGTGCGGCGAGACGAGCGCAAGTCCGAGGCCAGGCGCCGTGAACGGCGGGCCGAGCGCGGCGGCGGTGCGTCGCCGGCGCTCGAGGCCATCGCCAACTGCGAGTCGGGCGGCGACCCGAGCGCCGTCGCCGGCGGCGGCACCTACCGCGGCAAGTACCAGTTCAGTCGCGAGACCTGGGCCGGAGTGGGCGGGTCGGGCGATCCGGCGGCCGCCTCCGAGGGCGAGCAGGACCGCCGCGCGGCCACGCTCTACGCGCGCACCGGGTCGAGCTCCTGGCCGGTCTGCGGACGCGGGTAGCTCCTCGCCGGCTCGGCGGCCGCGGTGCCGGGGCGATCACGCTCTGGCGCCGCGGCGGACCGGCTGTCTAGATCGAGCCGCGCCCGCCGGTGGGATCGGCGACCGGGACCGTCGGAGAATCCTTCGCCGCATCCTCCCGCTCGACCGCGCTGCCCGCCACGATGTCGTCGCGCCCGGTCTCCTCCCAGCGCACCCAGGCCTTGTGGCCACCGTCGTAATCCGGGCCCCAGAGGATGAGCGTGGCCGCCTCGTCGCCGACGCGGCAGGGTTCGGTCCCCTCCTCGCCGAGACCGCGCCAGAGGCGGATGAACGCGTTGCCCTCCCACTCGGCGCCGATCGTCGTGGGGTCGGAGTGGCCGGGGTGCACCCGAGTCTCTGGGGGCAGCTTCATCAGCACCTGCATGATCGAGCGCTGCAGGTCGTCGAAGGTGGTCGAGCCGAAGGCGCGCACGCCCCCCACCGACCCTTTGAACAGGGTGTCGCCGGTGAAGAGGTGCTCTTCGCTCACCCGGTAGGCGGCCATCCCGTCGGTGTGACCGGGCGTGTGCAGGGCGTCGATGCGCAGCTCGCCCACGCTCAGCAGCTCGCCCGGCTCGAAGGCGCGGTCGACGTCGAGCAGCCGCTCGGCCTCGAGCGGATGGGCGAGGATCTCGACCCCGAAGCGCTCCTTGTAGACGTGGTTCTCGGCCACGTGGTCGCCGTGGTGGTGGGTGAGCAGGAGATGGGTGGGGGTGACTTCGTGGCGCTCGATCTCGGCCAGCAGCGCCGCGGAGGGCCCGCCCGAGTCGATGATCACGGCGTTGCCGCCCGGGCGGTCGGCGACGAGGTAGGCGTTCGAGAGCCACTGGGGGTGCATGGAACGCTCGACGATCACCCACGGAACCTTACCCCCGCCCTAACATCAACGCGTGGCCGGGATCGAGGACCTCCGCGACGAGTTTCCGGTGCTCGCCTCGAAGGCCTACCTGAACGCCGGCACGCAGGGGCCCGTCCCCCGCCGCTCGGTCGACGCCGCCGCGCGCGAGCTCGAGGCCGAGCTGAGCGGCGGACGCGGGACGGCGACCCACTTCGAGGCGATCTTCGCACTCGTGGAGCGCCTTCGCTCCTCGGTGGCCCCGCTGCTCGGCTGCCAGCCGGACGAGGTCGCGCTGACCCGCTCGACCACCGACGGCATCAACGTCGTCCTCGGCGCGCTCGAGCTCGGGCCCGGCGGCGAGGTCCTGACCTCCGACGAGGAGCACCCCGGGCTGCTCGCGCCGCTGGCCGCCGCGCGCGCTCGCCGCAATTTCGCCGTACGCGCGGTGCCCTTCACCCGCCTGGCCGAGGAGGTCCGCGAGGACACGAGCCTCGTCGCCTGCTCGCACGTCTCCTGGGTCTCGGGTGCGATCGTCAACGGCGCCGCGCTGGGCGAGGCCGCACGCGCGGTCGGGGCGCGCGTCCTGCTCGACGGCGCTCAGGGCCTCGGCGCAGTCCCCTTCAACGTGCGCACCCTCGGCTGCGACTTCTACGCGGCGGCCGGCCAGAAGTGGCTCTGCGGGCCCGACGGCAGCGGCTACCTCTACGTCCGCTCCGACCATTGCGAGGCGATGATCCCCACCTGGCCGAGCTTCGTCTCGCTCGCCGACCCCGGCCGCCCGAGCGATCTCGCCTTCAAGCCGGGTGCCGCGCGCTTCGACCTCGGGGTGGTGGCCCGGTCGCAGGCGGCGGCGGCGCTCGCGGCGGTCGAGACCCTGGCCGAGGCCGGCTGGAACGCCGTGCTCGAGCGCGGCCCGGCGCTCGCCGCCGAGCTCTCGGCCCGCCTCGCCGAGCGCGGCGTGCGCGTCGTGTCGCGCGGGGCCTCCACACTCGTCGCCTGGGAGTCGGGCGACTCCGCGGCCGAGGTCGAGCGCCTGGCGGGCGCCGGCTTCGTGGTGCGCGAGCTGCCGGGTCTCGGGCTCGTGCGGGCCTCGGTGGGCGCGTGGTCGAGCGAGGAGGAGCTCGACCGGCTGGTGGAGCTCGTGGCGCCCACCTGAGCGCGCCTGGCGGCCCCGCCCGAAGCGCGGCGCTCAGGCCATCCGGGAGTCCATCACGTACTGCCCGATCCGGCGCGCAACCCTACCTCCGCTTGACGGCGATCCCCTCGAGGATGTGCGCGACCGTCTCGCAGGCGTCGATCGCCTCCTCGAGGCGCTCGAACACGTCCTTCCAGCGGATGATGAGGATCGGGTCGATCCCGCCGGCGAACAGCGCGGCGAGCGCCTCGCGGACGATCCGGTCGCCCTCGTTCTCGAGCCGGTTGACCTCGACGAGGTAGGGGTTGAGGCTGTCGACGTCGCCGAGGCGGCCGAGCGCCTCGGCGAGGTTTCGACAGGCCGCGTGGAGGATGCCGGCGAGCTGCTCGGCCTGGGACATCGGCGCCTCGATCCCGTAGAGGGCCATGTAGTCGGCGACCTCCTCGGTCAGGTCGACCACGTCGTCGAGGGCGGTGGCCAGCCCGTGCACGTCCGCGCGCTCGATCGGGGGGCGCCCGCGCGAGGTGTTGAGCAGGTGGATGAGGTCGTGGGTGATCCGGTCGCCCTCCTGCTCGGCGATCAGGATCTCGCGCCCCAGGCCGTTGTCCTCGGGCCACGAGCTCATGAGCCGCTCGAGCAGCTCGGCGCCTCGCAGCGCGTTGGCCCCCGCCTCTTCGAAGAGCCGGAAGAAACCGGGGTCCTTACCAGCGTGGCTGCCGAAACGGGCCATCGCTCCTCCGCGCCTCAGACCTCGAACCCGACCGCGTCGAGAGTGGGCGGGTTGTGGTCTCGATGCATGAAGATCTGCTGTGTATGCCTCGTGCCGGTGGTGACTATCGGGCAAAGCTACCAGTGGCCGCCCCGGGACAGAGAATGCGCTGGCCGGGCCTCACGCGGTCGGATTCGGCAGGGCGCTGGCCCGGGCGCCGACCACGGTCGGATTCCCAATCGCCGGCGGAGGTTTTCTCGACACGCAGCTCACTCGACGTCGGCGCGCGCCGCCTCGATGCGACGCGCCACCGTCTCGGCCCAGCCTCCGAAGCGCTCGCGGACCGCGGCCGCTGCTGCGCGATGGTCGTACTCCACCCGGCGGTGCTCGACCTCGCCGCCCCGCGGCGCCAAGAGCGCATACGCGGCCCGCGGATCGCCGTCGAACGGCATCCCCACGCTGCCCGGATTGACCAGTTCGAGCTCTCGTCCGTGCACGGCCGAGGTCCGCGCGAACGCGAGATGGGTGTGCCCGAACACGAGCCGCGCCTCGTCGATCCCTGCGAGCAGCTCCTCCTCGTCGTCGGCCGGCTCGGGGAAGAAGCTCCGCACGTCGGAGACCGGTGAGCCGTGGCAGAAGCGGGTGCCGTCGATAACGGTCTGCTCGGGAAGCTCGGCGAGCTGGGCCACGCGCTGGGCTCCGAGCTCCTCGGCGCACGCGCGGATCGCGCCCTGCACGAGCTCGGCGTCAGGTGCCTCTGACGGCGCGGCCGTCCAGCGCTCCCCGTTTCCCCGGATCCACCGGGCGTCGGGGAGCGCGTCCAGACGCTCGAGGGTCTCGGCCGGCCAGGGACCAAAGAGGGTGAAGTCGCCGCCGAGCAGGTAGCGCTCGACTCCGGCGCGCTCGGCGTCGGCCAGCACGGTTTCCAGGGCGGGCAGGTTGCCGTGGATGTCGTAGAGCAGGGCGAGCACGGGGCGGGGCTGGGCTCGGGGCTCCATGGGCCGTGCTGGGCTCGAACCAGCGACCCCCAGCTTGTCGAGCTTCATTCCGGCTTCGGGAGGTAACGGTGAGGCTGAGGGTATCGCTCTGAACGGACCCACCCCGCACTAATCAGCGCACGAGCACGCCCCACGTCGCCGCGGGGGCGATGTAGGAACCGTCCTCGTTCCGGTAGGGCGCGACGTTCTGCATGATGGCGGCGCGAGTCGCCTCCCGCTCGTCCTCGGACAGCGCGTTGACCACGCGCGCGAGCTGGCCCGCGAGGCTGACGAGCGCGTCCCACAGGTCGTCGAAGTCCGCGTAGCGGAACTCGAACGCGATCTCCTCCAGGTAGGGCTCCCCGAAGCCAGCCCCGGCGACAAGCTCGCGGATGCGGCCGCGCTCTCCCATGGCGAACATCCCCGGCGCCCCCGGCTCGGGCGGAGGCATGTGACCCCGCTGGACCAGCGTCATCCCGGGCACGGCCGCCCAGGGGTTGCGGTCGGGGGTCGTCCAGACGGCGAAGGCCAGCGGGCCGC
>JACCTJ010000056.1 GCA_013812485.1 Thermoleophilaceae bacterium | reverse complement strand
CGACGCGACCGGAGAGGTCAGCGCCTCGATCGAGCGGATCGCCTACGACGCCGACGCCGTGGCCCGAGAGGTTGCGGCCGCCGGGCTGCCCGCCGAGTACGCCGACAAGCTCCTGGCCGCTGCCTAGAGAGGAGAAGCGATGAGGTACGTCCTGTTCGTCTGCACCCACAACGCCGGTCGCTCACAGATGGCCCAGGCCTTCTTCGAGCGCCACGGTCCGGCCGACGTCCGCGCCGAGTCCGCCGGCCAAGAGCCCGCGGCCCAGGTCTGGCCCGAGGTCGTCGAGGCGATGGCCGAGGTCGGCATCGACCTGGCCGATCGCCGGCCGACGAAGCTCACGGTCGAGATGCAGCTCCACGCCGACTGGGCGGTGACTCTGGCCTGCGGCGCCCAGTGCCCATACGTGCCCACGACCGTTGAGGATTGGGACATCCCCGACCCCGCAGGCCGTACGCTCGAGGAGGTGCGCGCGATCCGCGATGGCGTCGAAGCACGGGTGCGCGAGCTAATCGACGAGAAGCTCGACCTGATCCGCTCCGACCGGACGGCGCATCAACTGCGGACCGCGCGGCTGCTGCCCGATCTGGTCAAGGAGTTCGGCGATCGGCGGACCGAGGAGGAGATTCGCATGGCCGCGGACGCCGCCCTCGCGGAGTTCCAGGACGCTCCGGTCCGCTCCTACGTGATGACGATCGCGAATCGCAAGGCACGCGAGGTCCTTCGTTCCGGCGGCCAGCCCGCGATCGCCTGAGGCTTGGACACCTCGCTCGCCCTCTGGCGCCGATCCCTCGCCGAGGGGCTCGGCACCTTCTTCCTGGTTCTCGCCGGCTGTGGGGCGATCGTCGCGGACGCGCGTTCGGATGGCGCCCTCGGGACGGTCGGGATCGCGCTCGTCTTCGGCCTCGTCGTCATGGCCATGATCTCGGCCACCGGACACCTCTCGGGCGCACACCTGAACCCGGCGGTGACCGTCGCCTTCGCGCTCACGCGCCACTTCCCTCTGCGCGACGTGGCGGGTTACGTCACGGCCCAGACCGGCGGCGCGATCCTGGCGGCGCTGCTGCTTCTCGCCGCCTGGCCCGACCGCCCGGCGGACCTCGGCGCCACGGTTCCCAGTGTCGGGGTGGCCACCGCTCTCGCCTACGAGGTCGCCCTCACCGCGGCGCTCATGTTCGTGATCATCTCGGTGGCAACCGACGTGCGAGCCTGGGGCTCCGGCGCCGCCATCGCGATCGGCGCGACCGTCGCCCTGGACGCCATGTTCGGTGGCCCGATCACCGGCGCCTCGATGAACCCCGCTCGCTCGCTTGGCCCCGCACTCGCGGCGGGGGAGTGGCAAGACTTCTGGCTCTACGTCGTTGGTCCGACCGTGGGCGCGGTGGTCGGCGCTCTGGCCTACCAGCTCATCCGCGGGGAGCGCGTGCACCCCGCGGGGATTGTCGACCACGGTAAGAGTCGGGCCGACGGCACAGCCGTGGCCAGGTTGCAGGCTTTCGAAGCCGCGACCCAGTCCCAATCGGAGACCGCAGTCGGCGAACCGGCCAAGCTCTAGCGGCCGGCGAACTCCGGCGGGCGCTTGTCGAGGAACGCCCGCGCGCCCTCGGCGAAGTCCTCCGAGCCGGCCAGGACCTGCTGCGAGGTGACCTCCTGCTCGAGCGTCGCCGCGAGCATGGGCTTGGCGGCCGCGTCGAGCACCCGCTTGGAGAGTCCGACCGCCAGCGGCGCACAGGCGAGCAGCTCCTGGCAGAGCGCGTCCACCGCCGCGTCGAGCTCCTCGACCGGGGCGATCCGGTTCGCGAGCCCGATCCGGTGCGCCTCGCGGCCGTCGATCACCTTGCCGCACATGACGAGCTCCTTGGCGTTGCCGAGACCGACGACGGCCGGCAGCCGCGAGCAGCCGCCCACGTCGGGCAGGAGGCCGATGCGGGTCTCGACCAGGCCGGTGACCGCGTCCTCGGCCATCACGCGCATGTCGCAGGCCAGCGCGAGCTCGAGCGCTCCGCCGATGCAACCGCCGTGGATTTGGCAGATCGTCGGCTTCGGCATCTCCTCGAGCGTGTTCCAGACGCGCAGGATCGCCGTGCGAAAGGAGCGCAGGGTCTGCGGCCGCTCGGACAGGTCTCGGAGCGAGCCCAGGTCCATCCCGGCCGAGAACCTCGGGCCCTCGCCGCGCACGACCACCACCCGGACCGCCTCGTCCTGCCACGCCGCCTCGAAGGCCTCGCCGAGCCCGCGCACGAGCTCCTCGTTGATGGCGTTGCGCTTCTCGGCGCGGGCGAGGATCACGTGGCGGACCGCCCCGCGATCCTCGGTTTCGACGACGCTCACTGTTGGACCTCTCATTCTTTCCGCTCGACGGGCCAGAGGCTAACTACGCAAAGAGGGGGCAAACTCCAGCGGCGGGTGACTTCACCGTCCGAGACCTCTCTTAGCCTGAGCGGAGGCAAGCATGAGAACCCATGTCACCATCAAGGCACGCGATCTCGATACGGACGCGAAGGATGTCGCCACGGTCGACGTCGCGCCGCCGTTTGAGCCCTTCGAGCAGCGGGCGCAGCTCACGCGGCTCGTGGAAGAGCGCCACCCGGGCGCCCGTCTGCGCTCGTTCGCCGATGGGGCCGCCACCTTCCTCAGTCGCGAGCACCTGATCGTGGCGTCGTACTCGAAGCCGCCGAGCCGTCCGCGCGCCGCGAAGGCGGTCGAGACGAGCGAGCAGGAGCGACTCTTCGCTCGGTGAGACCCGGGCGTCGCGGCTCGACGCCGCAGCGATGAGCGCCCCCGAGCGACAGCTCGAGCTCGGTGCGGGACCCTTCCGCAACCGGGGGCTGTTCGCGGACCACTTCCTGCTCGAGCGCCTGCGCGAATGGCCCGAGTTCGACCAAGCGGACTCCTCGAGCCTGTACGCGAGGCTGCGCTCGTTGTGGCGAGACGAGCGAGAGGAGCTCGGAGCGGCCAACGAGGCCCAGACGGAGGAGCGGTGGGTCAGACCCGTGCTGTCGGCGCTCGGTTTTCACTACACAGTGCAGGCGCCGCTGCATGTCGGGACGAGGCTGCGTCAGCCCGACTACGGGCTCTTCCTGAGCGACGCGGACCGCCGCGCTGCGACCGGTCTCGAAGGAGCCGACCGCTTCGCTCGCGCGGCCTGCGTTGCCGACGCGAAGCGTTTCGCCCGCCCGCTCGACCGCCGGCGCGCCGAGGGAGCGCTCTCGGAGGACCCGGTGGCCCAGATCATCACCTACGTCTCGGCGACGCGATGCCCGTGGGGCATCCTCACCAACGGACGACACTGGCGCCTCTACGCCGCCGAGCGCAACCTCCTCGGCGGCGCGCATTACGAGGTCGACCTCGTGGCTCTGCTCGAGGCCCAGGACGAGGACGCTTTTCGCTGGTTCGCCGTCTTCTTCTCCGCCGCCGCCTTCGCCCCGGGCACCGACGGGCGGCCATTGCTCGAGCGCATCCTCGCTGAGAGCCGTGCCGCTGCCGTCACCGTCGGCGCCGCGCTCGAACGTCAGGTCTTCGTCGCCGTGCCGAGCATCGCGGAGGGATTCCTAGGACCGGCGACCGCCACTCCGAGCGCGCTCTCGGACGCCTTCGACAACGCGCTCGTGCTGCTCTATCGCCTGCTCTTCTGCCTCCACGCTGAGGCGCGCGGCCTGTTGCCGGTCGACAACCCGCACTACCTCGAGTACAGCCTGCGCCGTCAGAAGGAGCGGCTGGCCGAGGATCTCGATCGCGGGCGGCGCTTCAGCGGCCGCTCGGATGACCTTTACAACGACCTCCGAGCTCTGTTTCGGATCGTCGATGAGGGCGACGACGATCTCGGCGTCCCGGAGTACGACGGCGGACTCTTCTCGGCCGCTCGGCACCCGTGGTTCGAGGGCCGCTCGGTGCCTGACCATCTGCTCGCCCCGGCCCTCGACGCGCTCTACCGGGTCGGAGGAGATTTCGTCGACTACGGTGACCTCTCGGCTCGCCACCTCGGGACGATCTACGAGCGACTGCTCGACTACCGCCTCGAGGACCCCGCCGGTGCGCTCGGCCTCGCGTCAGCTACGGGTCGACGCGATACCGGCTCCTACTTCACACCCGAGCGCATCGTCGATCGCATCGTCGAGCGGACCCTCGCGCCGCTGCTCGACGAGCGTTCGCGCCACATCGCGGCACTCGGCCTGCGCGGCGAGGAGGCGCTCGAGGTCTTCCTCGGCCTCCGGGTGTTGGACCCGGCGATGGGCAGCGGCCACTTCCTGGTCGCCGCGGCGGCCTGGATCTCGATGCACATCGCCACCGACCCGGCCTACGACGGCGAGCTGCCGCTCGAGGAGATACAACGCCGGGTGGCCGAGCACTGCCTGTACGGGGTCGATCTCAACCCCATGGCGGTCGAGCTCGCTCAGCTCTCGCTGTGGCTCAGTACGGTGCGCCGCGGCGAGCCGCTCACCTTTCTGACCAACCTGCGGGCGGGAAACGCGCTCGTGGGCGCGGAGCTCGAGCAACTGCTGTCGGGCGGCGACACGCTCTTCGGCGAGCGGCTCGCGCGCGACGCGGAGGCGATCCTCGACCGGATCGATGCGATCACGCAGCACGGGAGCGAACGCGCCGAGGACGTACACCGCAAGGCGGAGCTGGCGCTCGCTGCCGAGGATCTACGCGAGCCGCTCGAGCGTTTCGCAGACGATGCCGTGACCCCTGCGTTCGGGGACGAGGATCCCTCGCCCTTCCACTGGGCACTCGAGTTTCCGGAGGTCTTCCTGTCGGTCGACGGTCGTCCGCGCGACGACGGCGGCTTCGACGCGGTGATCGGCAATCCGCCCTACGTGCGTATCCAGGCCCTGGGCCGGCGGCTCGCCGACTGGTGCCGCGGGCGCTATCGCACCGCGAGCGGAAGCTTCGACACCTACGTACCCTTCATCGAGCGGGGGACGGAGCTGCTCGCGCCCGCCGGCCGGCTCGGGTTCATCGTCCCCAACAAGCTCATGAAGCTCGACTACGGGCGTCGGCTTCGCGGCTGGCTCGCGGGCGAGGGACTCGTCGAGGAGATTGTCGACTTCGGCGACGCGCAGCTCTTCGGGGGCGCGACGAACTACACCTGCATCCTCGTGCTCAGCCGTCGATCCGGGTCGGAGCTGACCTACCGGCGTGTCGGCCGGGGTGAGGATGCGGTGAGGGCGGCGCTCGGAAGCCTCGACGCCGTTCCCGCCGAGCGCTTTGCGCTGAGCGAGCTCGGCGTGGAACCTTGGGTGCTCGCGACCGGCGAGGAGGCGCGCCTCCTGCGCGCGCTGGAGCGCCAGACGGAGCGGCTGGGGGAGGTGACCGACGGCATCTTCACCGGCCTCCAGACCAGCGCCGACCCGATCTACATCGTCGAGGACCGCGGCCGGCGCGGCTCGCGACGGCTCGTCTACTCGCGCGCGTCCGAGCGGGAGCTCGAGCTCGAGGACGACCTCCTGCACCCGCTCGCGAGCGGGGTCGACGTCGATCGCTACGCGTTCAGGGGCCTGCGCTCGCTCCTCCTCTTCCCCTACCGTCGTGCGGACGGCGTGATGCGCCTGCTGCGGCCCGCCGAGCTGACGGCGCTGCCTGAGACGGAGGCCTATCTGCGCGAGCACGAGGAGCGGCTACGCGGGCGCGAGCGCGGGAAGATGGACCACGA
>JACCTJ010000004.1 GCA_013812485.1 Thermoleophilaceae bacterium | reverse complement strand
TCGACGCCCCTGAGAGCTGAGACCTCGCGAGTCCCCGTCCGGTACGTCTTCGTCACGCCGCGAGCGGACAGGATCGGCTGCGGTGCGGTGGTTTCGCTGGCAGACATCAGGTTTGCTCCTTGAGTGGGGCGATCTCGGTCGGTTGGGTCGGCCGGGCCACGATGAGCAGGTACAGGGCACCGGCTGAAGCGCCTGCCCGCTGTGACGAGTCGTCGGTGATCGATTGGCCTGGTGTCACGATGACGGCGTGTGCCGACGGGCACATCGGGCTGCAGGCTTGACCTGTCCTGGCCGGTGGAACGAGTGGCCTTTCGTACTTTCGGCTGATCCGCCCGCGGCCGCGGTGTCCGTACGGTGTGGAGATGGTGAGAACCGTCCTCCGGGGGCTGTGGGCCGAACCGCGTCCGGCGCATGCACCCGTCCGGGTGTGGCGGGACTGGGCGCTGGTGGCCGTGCTCGGTTCGGGCTCGGTGCTTGAGATGCTGCTCCGCGAGGACCGGGCATGGGCCCCACTGGTGCTCGCCGTCAGCGTGGTGGTGGCACTCACGCTGTTGTGGCGCCGCGCCCATCCCCTGGCCGCGGCAGCCGTCGCCTTCGGCACGATGCTCGCGTTCGACGTGGCGAGGATCTTCCTCATCGACGCGACCGGCCTGCTGACCATCGCGGGTTTGCTCATGCTGCCCTACGCGCTGTTCCGCTGGGGCTCCGGCCGTGAGGCCGCGGTCGGCCTCGGCATCATCCTCGGCTGGCTCCCCGTCACCCACGTCGCCGATCCGACGGCCAGTGCCCAGGTGGGCCTTGCGCCAACGGAAGTCGGGACGGCGGTCGGCGGGTACGGGTTCTTCCTGTTCTCCGCCGCGCTCGGCGCCTCGATTCGCTTCCATGCCAACGCCCGGGTCCGCGACATCGAGCAGGCCAAGCTCCGTCAGCGCAACGAGCTGGCCCGTGAACTCCACGACGCCGTGGGCCACCACGTCTCCGCCATCGTCATCCAGGCCCAGGCCGGGCGTGCCCTGGCGGCATCCAACCCCGACCGCGCGCTGGGCACCCTCGAGACCATCGAGGACGCCGCGTCGCGCTCGCTGGAGGAGATGCGCGCCATGGTCGGGCTCCTGCGCGACGGCGCCGGACCCGACTTGGCCCCGCAACCGGGGCTGGCCGACATCCAACGGCTCGCCCGTAGCGTTGGCGGTTGGCCGCGCGTGCACGTCCAAGTGGCCGGCGACTTCGCCGCGCTGAGCCCGGGTCTGGGGGTCGCCCTGTACCGGATCGCCCAGGAGTCGGTGACCAACGCGGTCCGCCACGCCCGCGACTCGACCCGGGTCACCGTCCACCTCGCTGATGAAGACGAGCAGGTGCGCCTGACCGTCCGCGACGACGGTGCTGCGGGCCCCACGGGTCACACCCCGGCCGGCTATGGACTGGTCGGCATGGCCGAGCGAGCGAGCGTGCTCGGTGGCACCCTCCAGGCCGGGCCCGACCCCGACGGCGGCTGGACGGTCAGCGCGTTGCTGCCCAAGGGTGCCGTGACGACATGACCTCGATCAGCGAAGCGGCAGGGCGCTGGGCCGCCACCATCCGGGTGCTCATCGCCGACGACCAGGACATCGTCCGTGCCGGTCTCAGGATGATCCTTGACGCTCAGCCCGGCATCGAGGTCGTCGGCGAGGCCGCCGATGGCCGCGAGGCGGTCGCCCTTGCCCGCGCGCTGCGCCCCGACGTCTGCCTGTTCGACATTCGCATGCCCGAGGTCGACGGGATCGAGGCCACCCGGCAGCTCGCCGGCCCCGATGTCGAGGACCCGCTGGCGGTCGTCGTGATCACCACCTTCGACCTCGACGAGTACGTCCACGGGGCGCTGAAGGCCGGCGCCCGAGGCTTCCTGCTCAAAGACGCCGGGCCTGCCCTGCTCACACAGGCCATCCACGCGGCCGCGCTCGGCGACGCCCTCATCGCCCCAAGCATCACCGCGCGGCTCCTCGCCACCTTCGCCGACACCCATGGGAGACCCCGACCAGCGCCGCCCATCGAACCGCTCACCAGCCGTGAGGAAGAGATCTTGATCCCGGTCGCCCAGGGCTGGACCAACAGCGAGATCGCCGACGGGCTGCACATCAGCATCAGCACCGTGAAGGCCCACCTCGCGAGCCTCATGCGCAAGCTCGACGCCCGGAACCGCGTCGAGATCGCGATGTGGGCTTACGAAACGGGTCGCATCAAAACCTGACGACGGACACCGAAGCCGCTGTCGCCGTGAAGACCTCTTCCGGTCCTTGCGGCGAAGGAATCGTGCCGCCTCGAAAGGCGGAAACGCACCGGGCCGCGGCCATAGTCAACTCCTCGGGTTGTGACGCCGGCTCGGGTTCGACGAGCTCATCCGCGGCCGCCTGCGGGGACGCCGCTGCGATCCGCAGGCGGTGGAGCGGGTGCTGTTCGCGCTGGTCGCGAACCGCGCCTGCGATCCGGGGTCGAAGCTAGCTGCGACCCGCTGGGTCGAGCAGTTCGCGCCCGTACCTGGCTTGCTTGCCGAGCGTGAATGAGGACGCCGCCTACCGGGCGATGGACCTGCTGCTCCAGCACCTACTGCGAGCGCGACATCGCCGACACCCCGGTCGCCCGCGACGAACGCGGTCGTCCGCGACGACGGCAGCCA
>JACCTJ010000279.1 GCA_013812485.1 Thermoleophilaceae bacterium | reverse complement strand
CGTCCGCCGCGCGAGCTGCCAGGCGCCGGCGAGCTCTGCTCTGGACGCGATGAAGAGCGTCGCGCGTGGACGCTCATCCGCGTCGCGCCCCACGAGGACGTCCGCGGCGATCGGCGACAGCGCGACGGCAGCCGCCGGTCGCGGTCGCCGGGCCGTGCTTGTCATCGCGACGTTCGCGCCGAAGCTCGCGCCGACGATCGCGATCCGCCGGGCATCGACGTCCGGTCGATGGCGCAGGTGCGCGATGCCGGCCGCCACGTCGCGCGGCATACGAGCCCGGTGACGCTCCGGATCGCGCCCCGGCCTGACCACCGTGCCGTCGGCCATCGCATTGCTGCGCCCGGTGCCTCGCGCGTCGTAGGCGAGGACGACGTACCCCTGCTCGAGGAGCGCCGGCACGAGCAGATTGAAGTCGCTTCGGTCCCCGCCGAGCCGATGCCGCGCCACGCCCGCAAGAACGCCTCCTGCGTGACCTCCTCGGCCTCGTGGGCGTCCGTGCAGAGCCGGAGCACAACCGCGTAGAGGCGGTCCGCGTAACGACGCACGAGCTCCTCAAAGGCCGCCCGGTCCCGCCCTCGCGAACGATCGACGAGGACCTCGTCGTCGAGATCGCGGAGCGAGCGCACGTCAATCCGCATCGCGGCTCAACCGCCTGATGACCCGGTCGGCCACACGACCGTCCGGCGCCGCGCAGAACGTGCAGACGGCCGACGAGCACGGTGAGCGTGCGAAACACGCGGCCGCAGTCCGGGCATCTCGCAAGGTGCGCCTCGACCCGCTGGCGTTGGCGACCCTGCAGCTCCCCATCGAGGTACCGCGAGAGCCGACGCTGAACCGAGCGGTGTCGCATCAGCGGCCGATCACGCCCGCAGCCAGCGCCACGGCGACGACGAGCAGGATCGGCGGCGCGGCGAAGAGCGCCACCCCGAAGATCCACCACGCCGCCACCGTCACGGGGTAAGGGACGCGCGACGCGCGGGGTGGTGTCTCCGAGACGTACCGGTGCAGAGCGGCCATGTGCCAGTTGGACCCACCCGGACGGCGATGGGTTCGGGCACGTTCGGGTGAACCCGTCCCCGCTCCCGCGGGTCGAACCGCACGATGGATTGGACGGTCTACTGGTTCATGCTGCCGGTCTGTGTCGCCGTGGCGTCCGTGGCGATGTTCAGCGGCATCAGCGGCGCAGCCCTGTTGACGCCGGTCTTCCTGATCGGCTTTCCGCTGCTCGACGTGCCGACCCTCACCGCCGTCCAGGCGATCGGATCAGCACTCTTCCTGGAGACCTTCGGCTTCGGCTCCGGCGTCGTCGGCTACACGCGCCGTCGCCTGCCCGACTATCGCCTCGTGAGGAAGGTCGTCGTCGTGACCGTCCCGCTCGCCATCGTCGGCGCGCTCCTGGCGAAGGAGGCGCCCGCGTCGACGCTCAAGGCGATCTACGGGCTCGTCATGTTCGGCGTCGCAGCGGTGCTCGTGGCCGAGGCGCGGCGCGAGCGGCGATCTCCCTCCGTCCACGTTCAGAGGCCAGCTGTCACGCCGCCGAAACCGGCGCCGCGCCGGCTGTCGGACAACGCGCGCGACACTGGCGGCATCCGCACGGTCACCGCCGCCGACGGCTCAACGTACTGCTACCGGCCCCATGGCGAGCGAGGCACGCGCGCGCTCAGCGGCTTGGGCGCGTTCCTCGCCGGGCTCATCTCGACAGGCGTCGGCGAGGCGACAATGCCGAACCTCGTGCGGCGCATCCGCATGCCGGTGGCGGTCGCCGCCGCCACGTCGACGCTCGTGGTCGCCGCCACGGTAACCGGCGCCGCACTGACCCACCTCGTCCTCCTCGCGCTCGACGGCGGATTGTCGGCGATCCCGTGGGACCTCGTCGTGTGGGCCGTGCCCGGTGCGGTGGCCGGCGCGCAGATCGGCGCTCGCCTGCAGGGCCGCTTCGACGAGGCGCGCACGAACCTCTTCTTCGGAGCGCTGTTCACGGCGGTGGGGGCGGCCTTCCTGCTGAGCTTCACGGTCTTCGCCTCGACGTTCTCGACCGGTTGACGCGCGACGCGAACCGTTCGCCGGCCCTGTTGGGTCGTACGACGAACGACCACAGGGGGCTTCATGCAAGAGCATTTCGACGCCGTGGTGATCGGGACAGGCCCCGCCGGCGAGGTGGCCGTCTCGCGACTTGCCGAGCAAGGGCTGCGCGTGGCGCTCGCCGAGCGCGAGCTCATCGGCGGCGAGTGCGCCTACTGGGCATGCATCCCGTCGAAGACACTCCTGCGCACGCCAGAGGCGCGCGCCGGGGCGCGGCGCGCCGCCGGCGTCGACGAGCCGGAGCAGCACTGGCCCGATGTGGCCGCCTACAGGGACTTCATGATCCGCCAGCTCGACGACAGCGAGCAGGTGGAGGGCTACGAGCGCCAAGGGGTCACCGTGATCAAAGGCGCGGCACGGATCGCCGGACCCGGCCGCGTCGAGGTCGGCGACCGCGTTCTGAAGACCGAGCGCATCGTGATCGCCACAGGCAGCGACCCGGTGATCCCGCCGATCGACGGACTCGAGGAGGCCGGCTACTGGACCAACCGGGAAGCGACGACCGTCAGCGAGCTCCCCTCCAGCCTCGTCGTCCTGGGAGGCGGCCCGGTCGGCGTCGAGCTCGCGCAGCTCTTTCGCCGATTCGGCGTCGACGTGACGCTCGTGCAATCGCCCGACCGGCTCCTCAACCGGGAGGATCCCGCGGTCGGAGAGCTGATCGGCGAGGTCCTCGCCGAGGAGGGCATCGACGTGCGCCTCGGTGCCCGTGCCGAGCGTGTGCGTCGCGACGGGGCGCGTCGGGTCGTCGCGCTCGCCGGCGGCGACGAGGTGACCGGTCATGAGGTGCTGGTCGCCACCGGCCGCACGGCACGCGTCGAGGGCATCGGCCTCGAGAACGTCGGCGTGGAGCCGGGCCCGCAGGGCGTACCGATCGACGGGCGCTGCCGCGCGGCTGACGGCGTCTGGGCCATCGGCGACGTGACCGGGGTCATGCCGTTCACGCACGTCGGCATGTACCAGGCGCGGATCGCCGTGGCGGACATCGCCGGGGGCACTGCCGAAGCGGACTACTCGGCGATCCCACGCGTCGTCTTCAGCGACCCGGAGATCGCCGCCGTGGGCCTGACGCAGGAGCAGGCGCGCGAGCAGGATCTCGATGTCGTGACGTCGCGGGTCAGCCTCCCGGAGGTCATCGCCAGACCTTGGACATACGAGCGGGATCCTCGGGGAGAACTCGGGCTCGTGGCCGACCGCGGGCGCGGCGTCCTCGTGGGCGCGTGGGCGGTGGCGCCGCTTGCCGGCGAGTGGATCCACCAGGCCGCGCTCGCCGTCAAGACGCGCACGCCGCTGGCGGTTCTGCTCGACACCGTCGCGCAGTTCCCCACGTTCAGCGAAGCCTTCCTCAAGGGACTCGAGCGGCTCGAGTTCTGACGAGAACGCGTGTCGACCTTCGCGCGTCAGTCCTCGCGCCGAAGCCGCTCGACGATCCCGTCGGCGACCGTGGGCTGCCGCGTGTCGCCGAGCGCCGGCAACGCGTCGAGCATCCGGCGCAGCGACGCGATCAGCTCGCGACACTGCGGGCACACCGAGGTGTGGCGCTCCACGCGGCTGCGGCCCGTCGGCGGCAGGTCGCCGTCGAGGTACTCGGACGCATGGGCCTTCGTGAAGCGGTGGTCGAGCATCTGCCGGAGCACAGACCTCACGATACCCCGGCGGGCGCCTGTCAGCGCGCGGCGGGCAGCGCGTCGACGTCCTCGCCCAGCACGTAGTTGGCGACGTCGCGCCGCAGCGCCATGCGGCCGCGGTGCAGCCGGCTCTTGAACGCCGCCTCGTGAAGACCCAGCACCTCGGCCGCCTCGGTCGTCGAGAGACCTTCGATGTCGCGCAGCACGACCGGTGCGCGGAACTTCTCCGGCAGGCGGCGCACGGCCTGCTCGAGGACGTCGCGCAACTCCGACTGCTCGGCACGCGGTTGGGGACCCGGCTGGTCGTCGCTGATGTCGTCGACCGGGCGCTCCTCGACCGACACGACGGTGGCGGCGCTCGGCGAGCGCTCGGCGATCCGCTTGGCCTCGTTGACGCCGATCCGGTACAGCCACGTGAAGAACCGCGAGTCGCTGCGGAACCGGGGGAGGCTGCGCCAGGCGCGGACGAAGGCTTCCTGAGCGGCCTCCTCGGCGTCGCTCTCGGTCCGGCTGAAGCGCAGGACGACGGCGTACAGACGGTCGGCGTTCTGGCGGACGAGCACCTCGAACGCGTGCCGGTCGCCGGCCTTTGCACGCGCGACGAGAGCCTGCTCCTCTGCGTGAGGCATGACGCCACTCACGCTGCCGAGGCCTTTCGACGATCCATGTGTCGCACGGCCCCACAGCTTGGCAGCGCTCGC